>CAZDAN010000006.1:0-22947 GCA_964503565.1 uncultured Bacteroides sp. | reverse complement strand
AGTCTGATGGAATGGCTTACACACGAATTTATGTATTTATAGATATACCCTAAAGTGGATATGAAGAACATCAGCATCACGGCCGTCCGCCAGACATGTTACCCCGATTTGATGGAGCAGTACGAGAATCCCATCGAACACACATGCGACATCTGCCTTGGGCAGACATTCATCTCCGTTGATGGGATGAAGCCCGAGGGGCTTTGCGACAGCGCTTGGGAATCCATGCGCCCTTTTGTTGAGGAATTGGCTCGTGGCGGTGGCAATTTCTTTGACGGATGGATGAAGAATCCCCACTCTGCCATGATTTCGTGCAACGACGGATTCCGGCCCGTCAGTTTCTTGTTGGAAACAGTGGAGTAGCCTTAGGCAAGACAAAAAAGAGGCACGAATTACACGGATTACACGGATAAATATATACTTATTAAGGTATAAAAACCGTGTCAATCCGTGTAATCCGTGCCTAAAAGCTATAGTATATCCTCCAAGCGGAGGACGTACTTCTTATCCGCAGTGGAAATAGCGGTTGACCAGTTTCAGCATCTCCTCCTGGTTGGTGCCGATGTCGGCGCGAAGGGTGCGGTCGCCATACGAGCGCAGCTTCTTGATGATGCCGTCAATCATGGCGGGACTGAAGACATTGTACTTTTCGAAGGCGGCACGCTGTTGCTCGATGCAGTCGGCCGAAGCCTCGCAACTGTCGGGCAGACAGGCCAGCGAATTCAGTTTGTCGGCATTCTCCTTTTGGTGGATATTCACGTTCACGTAGGTCTTCTCCGCAATCTCCAAAGCATTGTCCAATTCAAAGCCGTGACGGCAGGCCACTGCCAAGCCGGCGATCAGCTGATAGATGTCGGCCGAACCATCCGGCGAGCGCATCTCCACCGTCTGCTTCTGGGTGGTGTCGTAGTTGCTCTCGGCCTCCAACGGGTTGGCAATCTTGCACATGTCACTCTTGGCTGCCCATCCGAGCGGCACACGCACGAGCACCGAGCGGTTACGGTCGCCCCAACAGATGTTGGTCGGAGCCTCCTGATGGGGCACCAGGCGGAAGTACGACGTGGGATTGGTGTTGCCGAATGCCGTAATGGAAGGAGCCAACTCCATCATACCGGCAATGGCGCGGCGGGCCGTGGCTGAGAGGACACCACCGTCAAGCATCTGGTTCTGTCCGTCCTTCACGATGCGCATGTGGACGTGCAGTCCCGACCCTGCCTTTCCGGCCGTAATCTTCGGAGCAAAGGTGATGTCGTAGCCCATCTGATAGCCCAAGTTGCGGATAATCCACTTGGCAATCATCAGTTGGTCGGCTGCCTCCTCGGCATTTACGGGCAGGAACTCAATCTCGTTCTGCTCATAAATCTTGCCGTCGATGGTGAAGTTGCCCACTTCGGAGTGTCCGTACTTGATTTGTCCGCCTGCCTGTGCAATATAGGCCATGCAGCGGGTGCGGAACTCGTTGAACTTGGCGTATGGAGCCGACTCGTGGTAGCCCTTCTGGTCGGTAGCGGGGAACATGCCGGCATCGGGGGCTATCACGTAGTACTCCAGCTCGCCCATCGCCTGAAACTCCATGCCGGTCACCTCGTTGAAGGCGCGACATGCCTTGCGCAGGGTGTTCTCGGGCGAACTTTCCAGCGGTTCGCCATCCTTGTTGAAGTAAGAGCAGAGCATCGACAGGGTCGGTATCTCGGCAAACGGGTCGAGAAACGCCGTGCTGAAGCGGGGCAACACATAGAGGTCGCTGCTGCCTGCCTCGATGAAGGGGAAGAGGCTGCTGCCGTCCACGCGCTCGCCGCACGTCAGGATGGCATCCAGGTAGGCCGCGTTGTTGATGACAAAGTTCAAGGTCTTCAATCGTCCGTCGCCGGCCGGATACATGAAATTCACCATGCGGATGTCGTTCTGCTTGATGTAACCGATAATGTCGGCCTTGGTAAATTCCTTACTCGGCTTTCCGAGTGCTGCCACCAGCTTGTTGGGGCACATTTCCAATTCTTTATTCATGGCACATCCCATTATCAGTTACCACCTTTATTCAGGATAACCAATGCTGCAATCACACCGGGAATCCAGCCGGCACAAGTAAGCAGCAACACGATAAGAATGGAACCGCATCCTCTGTCATACACAGCAAGAGGCGGGAAGATGATTGATAAAATTACTCTCCAAATTGACATAATACTCTATTTGTTTTAGGTTAATACTGGGTGCGAAGGTACAATTATTTTCTGAAATTCAAGCCACCTCACTTCATAAAAGCGAAATATACGGCTGCAATCAGGCAAAGAAAGGCGGCCGCATGGTTCCAATGGAGCGATTCTCCTTTGAACAGCGTAGTGACAATGACGGTGAACACCACCAACGACACAGCCTCCTGAATCACCTTGAGTTGCATCAGCGAATAGGGTCCTCCATTGCCATTGAAACCAATGCGATTGGCCGGCACGGCCAAACAGTATTCAAAGAAGGCGACACACCACGAAAACACAATCACACCAATCAACGGCCACGAGTTACTAATCTTCATCTCCTGCAACTTCAGATGGCCATACCATGCCAAGGTCATCAACACATTGGACCCAATCAGAAGCAATACGGTATAAACACTTTTCATATTCTTTGTTTTTTTATTATTATGGGGAAGTTCTCCGAGAACTCTGGGTTCTCGGAGTTCTCAACTCATTTTCTCCGGCAACAGTTCTTCCTGCACATTGGTCATGCTGCCCCACAGGCTGTAGCGTGCTTCGGGATTCAGCCGTTCCAGTTCCTTGAAGATGCGTTTCATCTGTGCCCGGTTTGATTCTTCTTCATAGGGACAGTTCTTCACCTGTTTGCGATAGCCGTGCAGACGGGCCAGTTCCTCCAAGTCACGCTCGTGCACCAGGCACAGGGGACGAATGATGGTCATCGCAAACTTGCGCATCACCAGCCGGGGCGGCATCGAACTGAAGGCTCCTTGGAAAGTGATGTTCATCAACAGGGTCTCAAGGATGTCGTCCATGTGGTGCCCCAGGGCTATCTTGTTGCACCCCCACTCCTTTGCCACGGTGAAGAGGGCCTTACGGCGGTTCCACGAACAGAGGAAGCAGGGCGACTTGCGGGTATCGGTCGTGGGGTCGAACGAGGTCTCATATACCTGAAAAGGAACCCCCAACCGTTCGCAGAACGAATGCAGATACTCCACATCCGACTGGTAAGGGATGTTCGTCATGCATACGTGCACCGCTTTCACCTGAAAATGCGGCCGATGGATACGTGCCCGTGCAGCCAACAATTCCAGCAGGGCCAGCGAATCTTTTCCGCCCGACAGGCCCACCAGTATCACATCGCCGTCGTCTATCAGGCGATAGTTCACCACCCCCTTCCGAAAGTGCTTGGTAAGGCGGCGCATCAACAGTTCTTCTTCTGTAAATTGTCCCATATTCCTGTAAAACGGTCGCAAAATTACATGAAAAAGCACATTTTAACCAACATTTTATTATAAAAAGGTGTGATTTATGGAAAATCTTCGTACTTTTGGCGAGTCATTACGACTTTAACTGATAGTAAGGATGAAAATAAACAGATACCTACTGCTGTTAGGATGGTTGCCTCTGATGGCATTGCCGACATTTGCCCAGAATCAGGAACAGGCCAAAAGGCTGTTCAACGCAGGCAACTATGCAGAAGCCAAACCGGCCTACCAGAAACTGGTCAAACGATATCCCAAAAACGGAAGTTTCAATTATTGGTACGGCGCCTGCCTCTACGAGACAGGAGAGGCAGACAAGTGTCTCCCCTACTTGAAATTGGCTGCCGGACGCGACGTGCGCGAAGCCAACCGCTACCTGGCCATGTACTATAGCGACACCTACCGCTTCAGCGAAGCCGAAGAGAGTTGGGAAACCTATTTCGAATTGATGGAAAAGGCCAAGAAGCCCACCGACCCATACCAGGCGGCCTACGACCGGGCCTCGTTGGGACGCCAACTGATGCACAACGTGAAGGACATCACTATTGTTGACAGTGCAGTGGTGGACAAAGCCACCTTCCTCGGTGCCTACAACCTGAGCAAAGAGGCCGGTTCGTTGCTCCCGTTCAACCAATTTTTCAATCAGAAGTCACAACCCGAGGGTATTGTCTTTCAGACCGAGACAAAAAACAAGATTTATTACAGTTCGGCCACAAACGGGAAAATGAGTCTGTACAGTGCCGACATGCTCACCGACCAATGGGAGAAAGGCAAGCTGCTGAATGGACTGGACGAAAAGGCCAACAACAACTATCCCTACGTGCTGTCAGACGGCATCACCCTCTACTTTGCCTCCGACGGTGAAGAGTCTTTGGGTGGCTACGACATCTTCGTGACCCGCTACAACAACGAAAAGAATCTTTTCCTGAAGCCCGAGAACGTGGGTATGCCCTTCAACTCGCCGGCCAACGACTATATGCTGGTCATCGACGAGTTCAACCTCCTCGGATGGTTTGCCTCCGACCGCCGTCAGGACAAAGACAAGGTCTGCATCTACACCTTCATTCTGGAGGAGAAAAGTTCCACTTTGGACGAGGAGATTCTTTCACCCGAGCAACTGCGCAACCGGGCGCAACTGCTTTCCATCAAGGATACTTGGAAAAACAATCAGGAGATGCTGCGCGCCAAGCAACGCATGGCAAGTGTCAAATATACCCGCGCCGAGGAAAAGGCCGTTCAAAAGGACTTCGAACTGATTATCGATGATCTCACCACCTACTATACCCTGAAGGATTTCCGCTCCAAAGAGGCCCGCGAGCTGGCCACCCGTTGGCAGCAGGAGATAAAGAGCCTCTCCACCCTCTCTGCCCAACTGGAACAGAAGCGTACCGCCTATGCACGCGCCAATGCCAACCAACGGAAAAGCATGAAAGCCGGCATCCTCGATATGGAAAAGCGCATCGGACAGCTGGAACGCTCCATCGCCCGCTTGGAACTGGAGACCCGCAACACCGAAAACCGCCACCTCGGAAAGAAGTAAATCACAATTCATCATTCACAACTCATAATTAAATATGGACATCTTCATCATCATCGCCCTACTCATCGCAGGCATCGTCCTGCTGTTGCTCGAGGTCTTTCTCTTCCCCGGCATCAGTTTGGCCGGCATCGGTTCAGCCGCCTGCCTTATCTATGCCAATGTTCATGCTTTCAACGAGTTGGGTATTTGGCCGGGAGTCATCACACTGGTTGTCTCCATCATCAGTTCCATCCTCGTCTTTGTCTGGCTCATGCGCTCCAAGTCGCTCGACCGCCTGGCCTTGAAGAAGGACATCGACTCATCCGTGAAACAGCCCGAGGCCGACACCATCCGACCAGGTGACATCGGCGTGGCTCTCACCCGCCTGGCCCAGATTGGCAACGCCCGCTTCGGCGACCGCATCGTAGAGGTAAAAAGTGCCGGCGACTTCATCGACGCCCACTCCCCCATCGTGGTCGAACGTATCACCAACGGCGTCATCATCGTCACAAAATCATAAATCGAAATTAAAAATTAAAAGTTAAAAGTTAAACATTAAACATTAGCCATGTACATGCCATTTATCGCTATTGCCGGCGCACTCATCTTTGTCGCCGTCTTTTTCCACTACGTGCCGTTCATCCTCTGGCTGTCGGCCAAAGTGTCGGGCGTAAACATTTCGCTCATCCAACTCTTCCTGATGCGCATCCGTAACGTGCCGCCCTCGGTCATCGTGCAGGCGCTCATCGAAGCCCACAAGGCCGGTCTCAGCACCATCACCCGCGACGAGCTGGAGGCCCACTACCTCGCCGGAGGCCACGTCGAGAAGGTGGTACATGCCCTCGTTTCAGCCTCAAAGGCCAACATCGAACTCTCTTTCCAGATGGCCACCGCCATCGACCTGGCCGGACGCGACGTGTTCGAAGCCGTGCAAATGTCCGTCAATCCCAAGGTGATTGACACACCGGCCGTGACCGCCGTGGCCAAGGACGGCATCCAGCTCATCACCAAGGCGCGTGTCACCGTGCGTGCCAACATCCGCCAGCTGGTGGGTGGTGCCGGCGAAGACACCATCTTGGCTCGTGTAGGCGAAGGCATCGTCTCCTCCATCGGTTCGTCAGAGAATCATAAGAGCGTGCTCGAAAATCCCGACTCCATCTCCAAACTCGTGCTCCGCAAGGGATTGGATGCCGGCACCGCCTTCGAAATTCTCTCCATCGACATTGCCGACATCGACATAGGCAAGAACATCGGTGCCGCCCTGCAAATCGACCAGGCCAACGCCGACAAGAACATTGCCCAGGCCAAGGCCGAAGAGCGCCGCGCCATGGCCGTGGCCAGCGAACAGGAGATGAAGGCCAAGGCCGAAGAGGCCCGCGCCAACGTCATCCAGGCCGAAGCCGAAGTGCCCAAGGCCATGGCCGAAGCCTTCCGCAGCGGAAACCTCGGCATCATGGACTATTACCGCATGAAGAACATCCAGGCCGACACACTGATGCGCGACAGCATTGCACACCCCGAAGCCGGATGCAACTGCGAGCCACTGGACAAGTAAGGTACACACCCGGTAAGTGTCTCACAAATAAATTTAGGCACGGATTACGCGGATTACACGGATAAATTGTAATCGTTATTCGCCTTTTGGTTCATCAAGAACCTCTTTTGATTTTCTCATCAATGTATGGTCGGGAATAAAATTGAAATATAAATCCGCGTTAATCCGTGTAATCCGTGCCTAAAAAAAATAATAAATTCATCATTTTGCACACCCCCAAAATACCAATTCCTGTATGAACGATTACAACACTGAAAGACCATCTACTCCCCTCCCCTGCGGAGGGGCAGGGGGAGGGTCTTCTTTTTTCCCTCCCTCCGAACTCATCATCAACCCCGACGGCACCATCTTTCACCTGCACCTGCGCCCCGAGCAGTTGGCCGACAAGGTGATTTTGGTGGGCGACCCGGGACGTGTCGCCCTCGTAGCCTCCCACTTCGATAGCGTGGAGTTCACCGTCGAAAGCCGCGAGTTCCGCACCACCACTGGCTTCTATAAGGGCAAGCGCCTCACCGTCCTCTCCACCGGCATCGGATGCGACAATATCGACATTGTGATGAACGAGTTGGACGCACTGGCCAACATCGACTTCACCACCCGCACCGAACGCCTCCGCCACCGCACCTTGGAACTGGTACGCATCGGCACCTGTGGCGGACTGCAACCCGACACACCCATCGGCACCTTCGTCCTTTCGGAGAAGAGCATCGGGTTCGACGGACTGCTCAACTTCTACGACGGGCGCAACCGCGTGTGCGACCTCGCCCTCGAAGCCGCCTTCAAGCAACATGTCGGTTGGCCCACAGTCATGGGAAACCCTTACGTCGCCCCGGCCGACAAGGAACTGACCGCACGCATCGCCGGCACCGACGACGACATGGTGCGCGGCATCACCATTGCCTGCGGCGGATTCTTCGGTCCGCAGGGACGCCGCCTGCGCATCCCCCTTGCCCACCCCACGCTGAACGAACAGATTATGACCTTCAGTCACAAGGGACTGCGCATCACCAATTTCGAAATGGAAAGCTCCGCCTTGGCCGGACTCTCCCTCCTCCTCGGCCACCGCGCCACCACCGTCTGCATGGTCGTGGCCAACCGCTTGGCCAAAGAGGCCGATGCCAACTACAAAAATTCCATCGACCAGCTTATCACCACGGTTTTAGACAGAATTTAGGGGGGAAGAAAAAAAAGACCCGCACACACCAAAGAACCACACATCTCGCAGGAAAAAACCGGAAAGATATGGCTCAATTCTATATTTCACGTCGTGGAATATTCATTCCAAACCGTGAAACGTTCGTTTCACGATGTGAAATATTCGTTCCACGACGTGAAATATAGAATGATGTGTATGTTAACGATTTCCGTTGTACACCGACGGGGTCCGTTGACTGATTTCCGTCTTACTTGCAGCCGAGGTTGACTGCGTCATGAAGAGAATGAAGAGCAAAACAGTTTTACCGGACAACAAGATAATGAAATAAAACAAGAATCGTGAAAAGAAAAAACTTGAGAAGATTGGCGGCCCTATGGGCCATGACGGTCGCTTGGCTGAACACGACGGCGCAGAGCGAGATTTACCCACAGCACTTCGACTTGGAGGAGGTGCGCCTGCTGGACAGCCCGATGAAGCAGGCCATGGAGACGAACAATGCCCTGCTGCTGCAGTACGACACGGACCGGCTGCTGACACCCTTCATCCGGCAGGCGGGACTGGCCGACAAGGCGGACAGCAAGTACTACGGATGGACAAAGCAACACCCGTCGTTCCAGAACTGGGGACTGTCGTCGTGGTCGCTCGAGGGACACGTGGGCGGCCACTACCTGACGGCCCTAGCACTGGCCTACGCCGCCACGGACGACGAGGCCGTGAAGAAGGAGATGAAAAGCCGACTGGACTACATGTTGGCCGTGATGAAAGATTGCCAGGATGCCTACGACGGCAACACGCAGGGCATGGAGGGATTCATCGGCGGACAACCCATCAACCAGATATGGACGGGACTGTACAGCGGCAACCTGGCCCCCTTCAGGCAGTACGGCGGATGGGTGCCCTTCTACTGCATCCACAAGATATTGGCGGGCTTGCGCGATGCTTGGCTCTACACGGACAGCAACGTGGCCAAGGAGCTGTTCCGCGGCCTGTGCGACTGGAGCGTGAACCTCGTCGGCAAACTGACCGACGCACAGATGCAGGAGGTGCTCGGATGGGAACACGGCGGCATGAACGAGACTTTGGCGGACGCCTACCGCCTGTTCGGCGACAAACGATACCTGACGGCGGCCAAGCGATACAGCCATGCGTATGAAATCAACGGTATGCAGGGAACGGAGAGCAGCTACTCGACCACCTTCCTAAACGGACAGCACGCCAACACACAGGTGCCGAAGTTCATCGGCTTCGAGCGCATCTGGCAGGAGGAGAACAGCAACGCAACCTACCGCACGGCGGCACACAACTTCTGGCACGACGTGGCCACCCACCGCACGGTGTGCATCGGGGGAAACAGCGTGAGCGAGCACTTTCTGGCCCACGAACGGAGTGCGGAGTACATGACCAATCTGGACGGCCCGGAGAGCTGCAACTCGAACAACATGCTGAAACTGTCGGAAATGCTGTTCGACGAGACGCACGAAGCACGCTATGCGGACTTCTACGAAAGCACGATGTGGAACCACATCCTATCGACACAGGACCCCGAGACGGGCGGCTACGTCTATTTCACCAGCCTGCGCCCACAGAGTTACCGCATCTACTCGCAGGCCAACCAGGCCATGTGGTGCTGCGTGGGCACGGGCATGGAGAACCACTCGAAATACGGACACTTCATCTACACCCACGACGGGGACGAGGTGCTCTACGTCAACCTGTTCACGGCCAGCCAGCTGGCGAACGGACGGTTTGCCCTGACGCAGGAGACGGACTTCCCCTACTCCCCCACGACGAAGATAACCCTGCAGAAGGGAGGAACCTACACGCTGGCCGTGCGCCATCCGGCCTGGACGACGGCGGAGTATGCCATACGCGTGAACGGCGAGAAGCAACCATTGGACGTGGAGGAGGGAACGGCCTCCTACGCCCTCGTCCACCGCACGTGGAAGGAGGGCGACGTGGTGACGGTGGAGTTGCCCATGACGCTGCGCCACGAGGCATGTCCGGGATATGACAGCTATGTGGCCTTCAAGTACGGCCCCATCCTGCTGGCCGCACGCACCACGGCCCGCACGCCGGCCGAGGCCGACTCGACCGACCTGGCGTATGAGCCGCTGCCAAACGAATACGCCGGCGAGGGACGCATGGATCACGCGCCGGGCAGCCGCGCCACCCTGAAGGGACTGAACTCGGCCCCGCTCCTCATCGGCGGACGGGAAACGGTGACGGAGCGCATCACGCCGGCCGACACGAAGAGGCTGCACTTTGCCTTGGACGCCTCGTCGGAAGCCGGAAGCGGCGGATGGGGCACCCTGATGCTGGAGCCGTTCTACGGCATACACCACAGCCGCTACAGCTGCTACTGGTACCAACAGACGATGGAGGAATACGGGCAAAGCAATATGGGCAAAGCCGATGCCGAGGAGAAGGCCCTGCTGGAACGTACGCTGGACTTTGTGGCCACGGGCGAACAACAGAGCGAAGCGGGGCACGACGCCTCGTACAGCACCACCTCGACGGCCGGCTCGTACCGGGGAGAGTACTACCGCGACGCACAGGCGGGCGGATACATCCAATATACCTTG
The DNA here is from genome assembly GCA_964503565.1 of uncultured Bacteroides sp. Taxonomy (GTDB): domain Bacteria; phylum Bacteroidota; class Bacteroidia; order Bacteroidales; family Bacteroidaceae; genus Phocaeicola_A. The sequence continues at coordinate 12,681 of CAZDAN010000006.1, read as the reverse complement.
GAGAACAGCACGGGAGAAACGGAGGGAGTGGCCCTGATGTGCCGCTTCATCACCGCCGACGCCGGACGCAAGGCCACCATCTACGTGGATGGCAAGAAGCTGGCCGACGTGACCGTCCCCTCCACACACAAGAAGGCCGACGAAAATGGTTTCTACAACGTGGAATATCCCATCGGCACGGAAATGCTGACGGACGAGGCAGGAAAGGCAAAGAAGCAAGTGGTGTTCCGCATCGTAGCCTCCCCGACAACCCTCTGTCCGGGCCTCTACTACCTGCGGCTGGTGAACGGGCATGTGAGCACGCGCTACGTCTTCCGCGCCACCGACTGGACAACGGGCGATGCCGGCCGCGTGAGCCGCGACAAGTTCACCTACGACGAGGAGGCCAACACGCTGACCGTGAAGGCCGGCACGGGAGCCAACAATGTGTGCCTGATGCTGGACTACGAGCGCTGTGACTACACCGCCAGTGCGGCAGACAAATACCTGATTGTAAAAGGAAGCGACTTGAACATGAGCGCAGGAAAATCCTATCTGTGGTGGCTGAACGGAACAAACCGCGGCACCAGCGTGGCCCCCACCACCGTGAAGCGGGCAGCGGACGGCGACGTGGTGGTGGCCTGGGACATCACCCAGAGCGGACTGGCCGACAACTGCACGGGCGACCCCTATAACCTGTGTGCCGGAATGACCATCTTCGGCCTGACCTCCACCACCGGCACCTCGTGCATCCGCCACATCGGACTGCACGACTCGGTGAACGGATTCATGGAGGCACAAAACATCGCCTCTCCTTCCATACAGATGAAAAGAGAGGCGACCAATGTCTATACCTTGGACGGGAAGTTGCTCCACTCCCACATCACCCCCGACGAAGCGGCCGACAAACTGGAGCGCGGCCTCTACATCATCGGACAGAGCAAAAGAATCATAGAGTAGCAGGGGGTTATCCGCCTCTTCCGCTACGCTTTATCAGCGTGGAAATCTTTCCGTTCAGCGCCTGCTCGTCCAACAACTGTTCGATAGTCAGGTGCATACGGTAGTGCCAATTGTTGAGCGGGTTGGCCGGCACGTTGATGCGCTCGAAAGCGGCGTCGGGATAGCGCAGCCTTTCATCCATCGAAAGCCAATCTTGCAAACTGAGCAGGCAAAGCATGGAGGGAGAGAAGAGATGACGCGCCACCACTTCCTCGCAAAGCCATCCGGGCATGGGATGAGGGGCGGCACCCGTCTTCTGCAGCATGTGGTTGTAGAAACGCTGTGCACGCTCGGCATCCTCGTCCCACCATCCACGCAAGGTGGCCATGTCGTGGGTGGAGATGGTGGCAACCGACCGGTAGGGGTTCTCCTCCAAACGGGCGAACTCAGTATAAGGACTCTTCGACATGCTCTGTATCTCCAGGGTCAGGATGCGCAAGTCGTTCATCACCCAAGGCACGCAGGTGGGCACCATACCGAGGTCCTCGGCACACACGAGCATACGGGTGGCCCCGGTGAGGACGGGCAATTTCTTCATGGCCTCGGCGTACCAGAAGCGGTCGTGGCGATGGTAGAAGTAGTCTTCGTACAAGCGGTCAAAGGCCTCTTTGTCATCGCGGCCGAGCGACTGATAAAGGAAATCGTTCTGCGCACAGATGCGCGGATGCCACGCGCCGGGCACCTTGCGATCGGGGACGAAAAGGACGTTGCTGATAAGCGAATAGAGGCCGTCGCGCACCCAGACAGTGTCACTATCGGTGCGACCACAGAAATGGGCCTCCACTTTGCGTTGGGTATCAAACTCGGGCTTCAGCTCATAGGTGCCATCGCCCTGACGGATGAGGTAAGTGGCGCGTACCTCGTCGGCATGGCGGCCAAACAGGGTATCGAGCATTCCCTCGGTAATGTAGGGGCGGGTGAAGAACTCCTTGCGGAAACAGAGCCCGTAGCCCTCAATCTCCTCGGGCGTCATGGGCATAGCGGGCGAAAACTGTCCCAGCAGGCCATGTACGCTGTGCATGGGGATTTCCCAAATGCGGAAAAAGCCAAGCACGTGGTCGATGCGGTAGGCGTCGAAGTAATCGGCCATCTTGCGGAAGCGGCGAATCCACCACTGATAGCCATCGGCCGCCATGGTGTCCCAGTCATAGGTGGGGAATCCCCAGTTCTGGCCGTTCATGCTGAAGGGGTCGGGCGGTGCACCGGCCTGTCCGTTCATATTGAAGTAGTGGGGCTCGACCCAAGCCTCCACACTGTTGCGGCTGATGCCGATGGGGATGTCGCCCTTGATGACCACGCCCTTCTCGCGGGCATAGTGCTTGGCTTCGAGCAGTTGGACATGAAGGAGGTACTGGACATAGCAATGGTAGTTGATTTCCACAGCCTTCTCCGCACAGAGGCGGTCAATCTCGCCGGCATTGTACACCGCATGGGTGCTCCATACACGGAAATCGGCCGTCCCGTTCACATCGCGCAGATGGCTGAAGGCCGCATAGGGGCGCAGCCAGTGTTCATTCTCTTTATAAAAGCTCTGATAGGCTTCCGTAGCCAAGGTTTCGGTTCCTTGTTCTTTGTACAACTGGCGCAAGTAGGCACGCTTGGCGTAGTTCACCGCCTCGTAGTCGATTTGTGCCAAGGCATTCAGCCGGCAACGCTTGGCTTCAAACTCGTCACGCATCTTCTTGCTCTTCAGAGCAGGCAAGCGGCGCAGGTCCACGTATTGGGGATGGAAAGCATAAATGGATATGCTGTTGTACGGGTAAGAATCTGTCCACGTGTGGCTCATCGTGGTGTCGTTGATGGGCAGAATCTGGATGACACGTTGCCCCGTCAGGGCCGCCCAGTCAATCATCTTCAGCAAATCACCGAAGTCGCCCACGCCGAAGCTGCCCTCCGTGCGGAGCGAGAAGATAGGGATGACACATCCGGCCCCCTTCCAGTCGCTCATGGGCAGGACCACCGGTTCATCGTTCTGAACGTGCACCTCGTCCTCCTCCATATAGGGATATCCCAACCGGCGGTTGTCGCGAGCCTCCCAAGCCACCACCTGTCCCGTGGCTCCGTCCAAAGCCAGGTATTTATAATCGGCCACTCCCTGAATGGAATCAACATCTACGGGAGCCATCCATACGTTGGGGGCCGTCTCCACCATGCGCACGGCACGACGAGTGTCCCACTCGCCCCACATCGGATGGCTGCCGCTGATGGCCAGCACCTGTCCGCGTCCCAAACGGGGAGCCTCCACGCGCAGAACCAACGTGCGGCCGCCGTAGGCCAACTTCGATGCGCCCACCGCATGGCGGGTGAAACATTCTGTGAAAGCCGAAGTATAGAGATAGGCTTCCATGGGGATATCGCGCCAATGGTCACACAAGGTATAGAGACGCTCCTTGGCATCTAAGGGAAGCTGGCGGAAGCCGGCGGCAGTCCACTCGCGACGCACCACTTGCCCGTTGTTCACCACTTGGTAGTAATACTCCATACGGCGTGCCGACTTGGGCAGCTCCACTTCCCCGCTCCAGCAGTAGCCATCCGTAGTGGACATCATTACCTCTTTCGAATTCATCTTTGAGGCCGAAGAACCGTAAGCGAGCTTCGCACACAATTCCTCTCCCCAACGGGTCCGATAAGCTATCAGAAAACGTATTTTCATCGTATTTTCGGTTTAATATTTCTCTCTTTTTGCATACTTGAATCAAAAGTACGACAAAAATACAACCGTTTTTGCAAAAATCGCACTTAAAATCATAAAATAGTTGCAAACAACGGCAGATTTATCCATTCCGACAGCCTGTGCGCCGCCTGAGTCGCCCCAAAATCTGTCAGGCTCAGAAGAAATTCTGTCAGGTGTCCGAAGAAAATCTGTCAGCTGACAGATTGATTTCCATCAACTGATAAAATCAAGTGGAACAGCTGATAGATTTGCGGGACTTTCCGTCGGTTTTCCGCGCAAGAGAATAAAAATAACTTTTTTTGTTCTTCGCGATAGAGCACGTTACATATAAAATTCGTACATTTGCACCCGATATGAAGCGACTTGTATTCTTTTTGACCATACTGATGATGGCCGCAACGGCCGTCTGGGGACAACAACGACTCCCCAATAACCGCACAAATGCCATGGGCATCGGTGATGACCTGGGCACCAACATGACCGACGAAGACCGCGCCCTCGCCAACGAAAACGGCGAGGGAGGAACGGATGTGGTGGACGTACCCGTAGATTTGAACCAATGGACCCTCTCGGAGCGCTTCGGCGACGTGCGCCCTACCCCGGTGGACACCCTGTGGAACTATTACCAGAATGCCCATCTGACCGAGGGCGTCCGGGGTGAGTACAATCACATCGGAAACTTCGGTTCGCCACGCCTGTCACGCATCTTCTTCAACCGCGAAGAGCGGACCCAGCAGTTCTTTACCGACGTTTACGGTCTGTTTTACTTGAAACCCGACCAGTTCCGCTTCACCGACACGAAATCGCCCTACACCAACCTGAGCTATTACAGTGCCGGCGACAAACTGACGGGCGACGACCACTTCAAAGCCTACTTCGCCGTGAATGCCAACAAGCGCTTCGGCATCGGCTTTCTGGCCGACTACCTCTACGGACGCGGACAGTACAACAGCCAATCGGTATCGTACTTCAACGGGAGCCTCTACTCCTACTACCGTGGCGAACGCTACCAGATGTACTTCTTAGGTAGCCGCTACCACATGAAACAGGCCGAGAACGGAGGTATCACCGACGACCGCTACATCACCGACCCCCTGGAGATGGCCGAGGGAGAACGCACCTACGACCCGGAAAACATCCCTACCCGCATGGAAAAGACGTGGAACAGAAACGAAAACTGGAACTTCTACCTGACCCACCGCTACAGCATCGGCTTCTATCGCGACGCGTATGAGGAGGAGGAATCTCTGGAGGACACGACCGCCATGGAACCGACAATCCCCGAAGCGAAGCTGACCCAAGCCACCGCTCCGACCACGCCCCCACAACCCGCGATTGAAGCCGACTCGACCGGCAATGCCCCCGCATTGCAGCCGCCGTTTGTTTCAGACTCCACCGCCATTGCACCCGTTTCGCAGGCCGTGGCCGCAACTGACAGCACAGCCGCCCCCTCGGCTACGCCAACCAAACAAGCCATCGCCACACCCCAGAAAAAGCCCAAGGCAGAAACCCCAGCAGGGGAAGAAGGCGACCGGATATTTGTGCCGGTGACGAGCTTCATCCACACGGCCGAAGTAAGCACCAACGAGCACAGCTTCATTACCTATCAGGAGCCGGACAACTACTACTTGAACAACTACATGCCCTACGACTCGATAGACAAGACGACTTACCTCTCTGTAAAGAACACGTTGGCCATAGCCACCCAGGAGGGATTCAGCAAATGGGCACAAGCGGGACTGACGGCTTTCATCACCCATGAGTACCGCCGCTTCGGCCTGCCCGACACATTGGCGGGAAGCACACGGGAATACCGCCACCAGTACACCGAAAACGTGGTGAGCGTAGGCGGACGCCTGCTGCGCAAACAGGGCCACACACTGCACTACGACGTGACGGGCGAAACGGTGATAGCCGGCGACGACCTCGGCCAGTTCAGCATCGAGGGACGGGGCGACCTGAACTTCCGACTCTTCAAGGACACGGTGCGACTGGACGTACACGCCTACATGAAGAACCTCAGCCCGGCCTTCTACTTCCGCCACTACCACTCGCGCCACTACTGGTGGGACAACGATGACATGGACAAAATATTCCGTACCCGAATCGAAGGCGGACTGACCATAGACAAGACCCGTACCCGCTTACGCGCCGGAGTGGAGAACATAAAGAACTACACCTACTTTGCCAACACAAGCCAACCCGTCAGCGGAACAGACGGCGAGGTGAAGTCGTGGCTGAACGGCGTGCAGGCTACCCAGTGCACAGACAACATACAGGTGTTCACCGCACGGCTGAACCAGGACTTCAAACTGGGCATCTTTCATCTGGACAATGAGATAACGTACCAGAAATCGAGCGACAACTCCGTGTTGCCGTTGCCGGAACTCTCGCTGTACCACAACTTCTATCTGCAATTCAAGCTGGCCAAGGTGCTGAGTATGCAATTGGGGGCCGATGTCAGATACTTCAGCAAGTACACCGCCCCCGACTACGCCCCCGCCTTAGGACAGTTCATACAGCAGAACCAAGCGGACAAGGTGGAGATTGGCGGATATCCCTTTGTGAACGTCTATCTGAACGCCCACTTAAAGCGCACGCGCTTCTTCGTGATGATGTACCACGTCAACCAAGGCACGGGCGACTCCAACTACTTCCTGGCGCCACACTACCCCATCAACCCGCGCACGTTGCAACTGGGACTTTCGTGGAACTTCTTTGATTGACGGAAAGAGGGCGAAAGGAAAAAAGAAAAGAGAATATGAACAGACGCTACGGGAAATACCTGCTCTTCGGAGTCATCATCGCCACGGTGTCGGCTCTGATGCTGCCCGATAAAGGGCAAACGGGACAGGTGCGGGACTATGCCGACATTGCCCGGGAGGGAGTCCTGCGGGTGACGATGGCTTACGGAGCAAACTCATACCACGTGAACGAAGAGGGGGAGCCGGACGGATTCCACTACCAGCTGGTGAAACAGTTTGCCGAGGAGCACGGACTGACCTTGGAGGTAATCCCCGAAATGGATGCCGCCGCACAAGACAGCCTGTTGGCCAATGGAGCCTGCGACCTGATTGCCGACGGGCGCCTGTTGACCGATGAGTACGACACTGCCCAGGCAAGATACACCCGCCCCGTAAGCAAGGACCGCCTGCTGTTGGTACAACGCAAAGCCGAGGCCGACTCGCTCTGTCCCCATCTGAAGAGCCAGATAGAGTTGGCCGGAAAAACGGTCTGCATTCCCCAAAACTCACTTTTCAGACAGCGCATCGCACACATTATGGAGGAGATAGGCGACAGCATACACATCCGCGAAATCCCCCGCTACGGACAGGAACAGCTGATGGCCATGGTGGCCCACGGCGACATCTGTTATGCCGTGTGTGAAGAGGACGTTGTACACTCCCACATCAGCCAATACCCCCAGTTGGACACCCGTCTGCCCATCGGCTTCAACCAGTTCTACGCCTGGATGACCCACCCCAATGCTCCGGACTTGGCAGACAGCCTCAACCGTTGGCTCGACGAAAAAAGATTCAACCTGAAGTGAACAACAGCTATACCTATTTATATATTATCATATGAACACCATCCAATGGGGCTTCATCGGCTGTGGTGAAGCCACGGAAAAGAAGAGCGGACCGGCCTTCAGCCAGGTGGAAGGCTCGAGCGTAGTGGCCGTGATGAGCCGCAACGCTGCCAAGGCCAAGTCATACGCCCAACGCCACGGCATAAGCAAATGGTACACCGACGCACAGGAACTGGTGGACGACCCACAGGTGAATGCCGTTTACATTGCCACTCCGCCTTCGTCGCACGCCACCTTTGCCATCATGGCCATGCGGGCAGGAAAGCCGGTTTACATCGAGAAGCCCATGGCGGCCAGCTACGAAGACTGTGCCCGCATCAACCGCATCAGCGAACAGACGGAAGTACCCTGCTTTGTTGCATACTACCGCCGCTACCTCCCCTATTTCCAGAAAGTAAAGGAACTCATCCGGGAGGGAACCATCGGCAACGTCATCAATGTGCAGATACACTTTGCCCAGCCACCGCGCGACCTCGACTACAACCGCCGGGACCTGCCTTGGCGCGTGCTGCCCGTCATCTCCGGTGGAGGCTATTTCTACGACATGGCTCCCCACCAGTTGGACCTCCTGCAGGACATGTTCGGCGTCATCCTGCGTGCCCAAGGCTACACCAGCAACCGGGGCGGACTCTACAAGGTGGAGGACACACTGAGTGCCAGCTTCCAGTTCGAGAACGGGCTGCCCGGCTCCGGTTCGTGGTGTTTCGTCGCCCACGAATCGGCCAAGGAAGACCGCATCGAGGTCATCGGCGACCGTGGAATGCTCTGCTTCTCGGTCTTCACCTTCGACCCCATTACGCTGGACACCGAACGCGGGCACGAGGAGTTCGACATTCCGAACCCCCGCTACGTGCAGCAACCGCTCATACAAAGCGTGGTGGACCACCTGCTGAAGCGGGGCGTGTGCACCTGCGACAATCTGAGCGCAACGCCCACCAACTGGGTGATGGACAAGATATTAGGAAAGATATAACAACAGCCTCGGGAGGCAAGAGATACGACCTTCAAAGATACGGCAAAATCCATCAGGTGTCCGCCTCCGTTTTATCAGCTGACAGGATTTTATCTGTCAGCTGACAGAATTTCCTCGGACACCTGATAGATTTTCTTTTGATTCAGTCAGATTTCCGTTCTCTTCCCGATGCCTGTAATATGTAATAAGAAAAAGAGGAGATGAAACACCGGCTCATCCTTTTGCTGATATGCACTGTCTGCCTCGGGGCAAAGGCACAAGAGGCCATTCCGACGGACAGTGTGACGACCCCATCCACCGGAACGGAGGCACGGAAGAAGAAGAATTTCTTCACCACCGTGCGCGACGCGGTGGTGTGGTACCTCGACTATTACGACTACGACACGGCCTATATCGCACCTCCCAAGTTCTACTACACCCTGATGATGCAACAGAGCGCCAACTACGAGCGATACACCATCCGCAGCACGGGCGACAAGAAACAGACCCTGCGCTTTGCCCCCGACCACAGCTACAAATTGGGGGCCTACTTCGGATGGCACGGCTTCTTCTTAGGCGCGTCCATCAATGCCGATGAACTCTTCAGCAAGAAAAACGGAACCAACAAAAAGACGGAGTATTTCATCAACCTGTATGGCAACAAGGTGGGAGCCGACTTCTTCTATCGCCGCACAGGCAACGATTTCAAGATACGCCACACCGACGGCTTCTACCACAACGACACCGAATACAACTTCAGCGGCACGGACTTCAGCGGCCTGAAGGTGCGCGCCATGGGATTCAACGTGTATTATGTGTTCAACCACGACCACTTCTCCTACCCCGCCGCCTATTCACAGTCAACCGTACAAAAGATTAGCCGAGGCACATTGGTGGCAGGCTTTTCGTGGTCGCGCCATCACTTGGACTTCAACCATCAGCTCTTGCCCGAGGAAATATACACCGACCTGAGCGAAGACCTGAAGTTCAAGCAGGTGAAATACGTGGACTTCAACATCAATTTCGGATACGCATTCAACTGGGAGTTCGCCGACAATTGGCTGTTGGCCGTAGCACTGACCCCCGCCATAGCCTACAAGGCATCGCGGATTACGAAAGAAAAATCCACCTACAACGAACAATACCACAACATCAACCTCGATTTCATCACCCGCGCAGGCCTGGTGTACAACAACGAACGATTCTTTGCCGGCGCCTCGACCGTGGCACACATTTATCAGTACTATCAGAAAAACTTCGCCCTGACGGACAACTTCGGCGTGCTGAACATCTATGCCGGATTCAACTTCGGCCGTCGGAAATGAGGCACCCGGAAAAGTGTGACCCGGATTTCCCAAAATGCGACTGGCTTTTCTGAAAATGCGACTGGCTTTTTGGAAAATGCGACTGGCTTTTTGGAGAATGCGACTGGCTTTTTGGAGAATCCGGGCCACACTTTTTTTTCGTCACCCCCAACCTTTCCGTGTGCGAACACGAAAGAGACCCTTTTTGTTTCAACAAACTGAAGGATTCCTTTGTTTTTCCGAAAAATAGCCGTAACTTTGCGCCAATTTTTCATTAAAAAGAGGTAAACGATAACAAAATAACAGTAAAAACGATGGTAAAGATTACAAAAGAAGCCGCTCTGGCCTATCACGCACAGGGCAAGCCGGGTAAGATTGAGGTCGTACCCACCAAACCATACAGTACACAGACCGACCTGTCGCTGGCCTACTCGCCGGGCGTGGCCGAACCCTGTCTGGAAATCGAGAAGAATCCGCAGGATGCCTATAAATATACCGCCAAAGGAAACCTCGTGGCCGTCATCTCCAACGGTACAGCCGTCCTCGGCTTGGGCGACATAGGCGCCATGGCCGGAAAACCGGTGATGGAGGGAAAGGGCCTGTTGTTCAAGATTTACGGAGGTATCGACGTGTTCGACATCGAAGTGAACGAGAAAGACCCCGACAAATTCATCGAAGCCGTAAAAGCCATCGCCCCCACCTTCGGAGGTATCAACCTGGAGGACATCAAAGCCCCCGAGTGTTTCGAAATCGAGCGTCGCCTGAAGGAAGAGCTGGACATCCCCGTCATGCACGACGACCAGCACGGCACCGCCATCATATCCAGTGCCGGATTGCTGAATGCCCTGGAAGTGGCCGGAAAGAAGATTGAAGACGTACGCATCGTGGTGAACGGCGCCGGAGCCGCCGCCATCTCGTGCACCAAGTTGTACGAAGCCTTGGGCGCTTCGCACCAGAACATCGTCATGCTCGACTCAAAGGGTGTCATCCGCAGCGACCGCGAAGGACTGGACCGCCCCGGAAACGAGATGAAGAAGTACTTCGCCACCGACCGCCGCGACATCACCACCCTGGAGGAGGCTGTGCGCGGAGCCGACGTCTTCCTCGGACTGTCCAAGGGCAACGTCCTCAGCCAGGACATGGTGCGCTCGATGAACGACCACCCCATCGTGTTCGCCTTGGCAAACCCCGTGCCGGAAATCTCATACGAAGATGCCATGGCCGCCCGTCCCGACGTGCTGATGTCAACCGGACGCAGCGACTATCCCAACCAGATAAACAATGTAATCGGATTCCCCTACATCTTCCGCGGTGCACTCGACGTGGCCTCTACCGCCATCAACGAGGAGATGAAGCTGGCCGCCGTGCGCGCCATTGCCGCACTGGCCAAGCAGCCCGTGCCCGATGTGGTGAACGAGGTGTACCATGTGAACAACTTCACCTTCGGCCCCGACTACTTTATCCCCAAACCCGTTGACCCCCGCCTCATCACCGAGGTCTCTATGGCCGTGGCTAAAGCCGCCATGGAAAGCGGCGTGGCACGCAAGCCCATCGAAGACTGGGATGCCTACCGCCAGCACCTGAAGGAGCTGATGGGACAGGAAAGCCAGCTGACCCGCCAACTGCGCGAGACAGCCCGCCGCAATCCGCAGCGCGTAGTGTTTGCCGAGGGAATCCACCCCAACATGTTGAAAGCAGCCGTGGAGGCCAAGGCCGAAGGCATCTGTCAGCCCATCGTCTTAGGCAACGACGAGGCCATCACCAAGTTGGCCAAGGAACTTGACCTCAGCCTCGAGGGCATCGAAATCGTGAACCTGCGCCACCCGAACGAGGCACCGCGCCGCGAACGCTATGCCCGCATTCTTGCCGAGAAACGTGCCCGCGAGGGAGCCAACTTCCAGGAGGCAAACGACAAGATGTTCGAACGCAACTACTTCGGTATGATGATGGTGGAGACGGGCGAGGCCGATGCATTCATCACCGGACTCTACACCAAGTACAGCAACACCATCAAGGTGGCCAAAGAGGTTATCGGCATCCAACCGGGCTTCAAACACTTCGGCACCATGCACATCCTGAACAGCAAGAAGGGAACCTACTTCCTGGCCGACACGCTCATCAACCGCCATCCGGCCACCGACACACTCATCGACGTAGCCCGACTGGCCGACAAGACGGTCCGTTTCTTCAACCACACTCCCGTAATGGCCATGCTCAGCTACTCGAACTTCGGCTCTGACCCCGAGGGAAGCCCCGCGAAGGTGCACGAGGCGGTGGATTACATGCAGCGCGAATACCCCGACCTGGCCATCGACGGCGAGATGCAGGTGAACTTTGCCCTGAACACCAAGTTGCGCGACGAGAAGTTCCCCTTCACCCGACTGAAAGGCAAGGAGGTGAACACACTCGTATTCCCCAACCTCAGCTCGGCCAACTCGGCCTACCAGTTCATCCAAGCCATGAGCGGCGACACGGAAATCATCGGCCCCATCCAAATGGGATTGAACAAGCCCATCCACTTCACCGACATCGAAAGCTCGGTGCGCGACATTGTGAACACCACCGCCGTGGCCGTCATCGACGCCATCGTTGCCAAGAAAATGAAGGAATAAAAGATGTCCCGTCGTCTCAACCGCCCCCAATCCGTCCTGCTCGTCCTCTTTTGGGCTGTGCTTTGCTACATGGTACTCGTCAGTGCCCAACGCATCGACGGGCCGCTCATCCTTTCGCTCGTCATCTCAGGCGCATTGGTCTTTATACCTATATATAAGAGTATGCGGAAGTAGCTGAGACGATGCAGGTCCAGAGTTTCAGGTTTCAGGTTCCAAGTTTCAAGTAGTGCTATGCAGTAGCTTCCACTTGTAACTTGGAACCTGAAACTTTGAACCAGAGACCCGGAACCCGAAACCTGGAACTTGGAACCCGAAACCCGGAACCCCCTCCGCCCAAATTACATTTTTCTCGCAAACCAAGGCTAAAAAGTTACCTTTTTGCTTGTTTTGCAATAAAAAGTACTCAATTTGCAATTTTTTTTGCGATTTTATTAGAAAAGTGTTGCACGAATAAAATATTCACTTTATCTTTGCATCGTTTTTGAAAAAGCAATGAATAAATAACAATTATATTACTAAAACAAAAAGAGTAAAAAGATGAATGCAGCAAAAGTTTTGGAAGACTTGAAGCG
>CAZDAN010000005.1:0-23406 GCA_964503565.1 uncultured Bacteroides sp. | reverse complement strand
GAGAAAGGCTTGGATTACAAGCTGAATTTCGGCATCGAACTCCCCCGTCTGAAAGAAATTTCTCTCAAGTACGAAAAAAATCATTCCCTCGCAGGGGAGTTATGGAAGGAGAACATTCGCGAATGCAAGATACTGGCCACCCTGCTACAACCCGTCGAGACATTTCTCCCCGAGATTGCCGACATCTGGGTAGAGGACATCCACCATCAGGAAATGGCCGAAATGGTCTGTATGAACCTCTTCCAAAACTTGCCCTACGCCTCTACCAAAGCATTCCAATGGATTGCCGACGAAAGGGAGTTCTTCCAAGTATGCGGTTTCCTCACCCTTGCACGCCTTTTCATGAAGCAAAACTATCTGAACGAACGCGCCGAAAATGAATTTCTCGACCAAGCTATAGTCACACTGAGCGACATTGAAGACAACCGTCGTCCTGCACAAGCCGCCTTCACCGCTTTACGCATGTACGTCCGTTTAGGGAAGAACCAAGCTCAAGCGACGCTTAAAGCTACTTCATCCTTGGCTTCATGTGACAACAAGTATGGAATAAGCCTCTGCCAACAATTAAAAGACGAAATCATTGAATAACATCCCAAAAAACATTTTTCTCAGCAAAAACCTTTCCTATTCCACTAAAAAGACTTAACTTTGTTCGCGTTAATTCAAAAATGGAGAAAGAAGACATCAAAGAAGCTGTAAGGCAGATACTTACCGAATATCTGCATACAAACGGACATCGTAAGACATCCGAACGATACGCCATACTCGATGCTATTTACTCCATCAAAGGACATTTTAACATCGAAACGTTGCACAACCAGTTGCTCAATGAAGAGCATTTTCGTGTCAGCCGAGCCACCCTCTACAACACTATCGAACTGCTGCTTGATGCCAAGTTGGTCATCAAGCACCAATTCGGAAATTCATCCCAATATGAACGCTGTTACAAAATGGGAACTCACCATCACCTCATTTGCACCGAGTGTGGACAAGTGACCGAATTGCAAGACGACAATTTGCAACACTCCATTGCCTGCTCGCCTATGAAACGTTTTCAAATGTCCCACTATACCTTATATATATATGGCACATGCCGCAAGTGCATAAATGCCAAGAAGCGTAAACAACTGAATAGAATCAAGTAACACATAATATTATTTAAGAAACATGAAAGTAGATGTTTTGTTAGGCCTCCAGTGGGGCGATGAAGGTAAAGGCAAAGTAGTGGATGTCATGACTCCCAACTACGATGTGGTAGCCCGCTTTCAGGGAGGCCCCAATGCCGGACATACACTGGAGTTTGAAGGACAAAAGTATGTTCTCCGCTCTATTCCCTCGGGAATCTTCCAAGGAAACAAAGTAAACATCATCGGAAACGGAGTTGTACTCGACCCCGCCCTATTTAAAGGCGAAGCCGAAGCTCTGGAGACATCAGGCCATCCGTTGAAAGAGCGCCTGCACATATCCAAAAAGGCCCACCTCATTCTGCCCACCCACCGCGTGCTCGACGCTGCTTATGAAGCCGCCAAAGGTGATGCCAAAGTAGGAACTACTGGTAAAGGTATCGGTCCCACTTACACCGACAAAATCAGCCGTACCGGTGTGCGCGTAGGTGACATTCTCTCTCCCAACTTCGACGAAATCTATGGCCAGGCCAAGGCTCGTCACGAAGCTATTTTGAAGAGCCTCAACTATACTTACGACATCACCGAGATGGAGGAAGCTTTCTTGGCAGGCGTAGCCTACTTGCGCCAATTCCATCTGGTAGATAGCGAGCACGAAATCAACAGCCTGTTGAAGGAGGGCAAAAGCGTGCTTTGCGAAGGTGCACAAGGAACTTTGCTCGATGTGGACTTCGGCTCGTATCCCTTTGTGACGTCGTCCAACACCATCTGTGCCGGTGCCTGCACTGGCCTCGGCATTGGTCCTAATAAGATTGGCAACGTGTTCGGCATCATGAAGGCATATTGCACACGCGTAGGCAGTGGTCCCTTCCCCACCGAATTGTTCGACGAAACGGGCAAACTCATCCGCGACCTTGGCCATGAGTATGGCGCTGTAACCGGACGCGAACGCCGTTGTGGCTGGATTGACCTCGTAGCACTGAAGTATGCCATTATGGTTAACGGCGTCACCCAACTCATCATGATGAAGAGCGACGTGCTCGACCAGTTTGAAACCATCAAGGCCTGTGTGGCTTACAAGGTGAATGGTGAAGAGATTGACTACTTCCCCTACGACATCACCGAGGGCGTGGAACCCATCTACGTGGAGCTGCCCGGATGGAAGACCGACATGACCCGCATGACCGACGAAGCCGAATTCCCCGAAGAGTTTAATGCTTACGTTTCCTTCTTGGAAGAGGAACTGGAGACTCCTATCAAGATTATCTCCATCGGACCCGACCGCGCACAGACAATTGTACGCTACACGGAAGAGTAAGACAGTTGTCAGCTACAAGCCACGAGTGACAAGTAAGGTGGCGATATACTAACCATTGGTGACTTATAACTAATCACTTGTAGCCAGCAACTCAAACATGACTTTCTGTCAGTTCTTACACTTACAAATAATAACGAATGTTATAATATGACAAAAAAACGGCGGATGAAGCGGTTCATTCGCCGTCTTTTATTACTTTTGGCACGTTGTTTGTTTCATCTCAAGCAAAGAAACAAGTAAAGGAGTCAATTATTAATTTTAAACAGAAAAAACTATGCCTATCAGTTGGATTATTTTCATTGCGATAGCCCTTGCCAGCTATCTTGTACAAGCAAACCTGAACAACAAGTTCAAGAAATACTCACGTATGCCACTTGGCAACGGTATGACCGGTCGCGATGTGGCCGAAAAGATGCTTCGCGACAACGGCATCTACGACGTGCGCGTCATCAGCACTCCCGGCCAGTTGACCGACCACTACAACCCCACGAACAAGACCGTGAACCTGAGTGAAGGAGTATATGCCAGCGACAGTGTAGCCGCCGCCGCCGTAGCCGCCCACGAATGCGGCCACGCCGTACAACATGCCGTAGCTTACGGCCCGCTGAAGATGCGTTCGGCCCTCGTCCCCGTGGTGTCAGCCGCCTCCAAGTGGGTGTCATGGGTACTGCTTGCAGGCATCCTGCTTATCCAGAGTTTCCCACAAGTGTTACTGTTCGGCATCATCCTCTTTGCCTGTACCACCTTGTTCAGTTTCATCACCTTGCCCGTAGAAATTGATGCCAGCCGCCGTGCCCTTGCCTGGCTCAGCAATGCCGGTGTGACCACTTCGCGTAACCAGACCCAAGCACACGATGCTCTCAAGTCTGCCGCCTATACATACGTGGTAGCAGCCATCAGCTCACTGGCCACCTTGGTTTACTACGTTATGATTTACATGGGACGCAGGGACTAATCCCAGCCTCCCTCCCGCAGCCACCCCTTCCTGAGGGTTCGATACAAGGCCTACTCCCCACTCTATCCTTGTATCGGCCCCCTTTTTTTTGCTCTATCCCTCCCCAATGGAGGGAACCAAGTTTCCTTCTTCATATCAAAAGTCCCGACTCGTCACTTTGTAGTGCAATGCCGGCACAACAGGCTCTCCCAATCGGACTCTGTTTTGAAATTGAGCGTAAGGCGCAAAGGATTCTACCAGACGGAACAACCTCACACACAATCCGTTTCACAATCCCACACATTGAAGAAACTGACGATGAAAAACATGCCTAAGTCCGACCAAATTCTATCAGGTGTCCGAGACATTTTTATCAGCTGAAAAATAAAAATCTGTCAGCTGATTGATGCCCCCGAACAGCTGACAGATTTTGAGGGGACACCTGACAAAATCCACTCTTTTATTGAACTCACATTATACTATGTACGCACACGAAGGACTTCTTTGTGTATTTTTTCATCTTTCCTGCTTGTAAAGGGGTGGGAATTGAAAAAATCTGTGTAACTTAGCGGCGCAAAAGATAAGATAAGCAAACCATTAAAAACTTAAATAAAAGAGAAAATGAAAATAAGAACAACAGCATTGATGATGATGGCAGCCGTATGGTGCCACGCCCAAGAATTCAGTTTCGACTTGACAGGTAGCCGCCGGGTAGCCGAAGGATGCACAGCCATCACTGAAACCAGTGTCTATACCGATGAAATCGGCTACGGTTACGATTTACAGCCTGCCCCTACCAAAAAAAGCACGGCTCCCTACTTCTTCTCGGTAAAGGTGCCGGATGGGAACTACCATGTGACCGTAACATTGGGCAGCAAACAACGTGCTGCAAGCACCAGCGTGCGAGGTGAATCACGTCGCCTGTTCGTGGAGAACTTGCCAACCAAGAAGGGGGAACTAAAGAGCTACACCTTTACCATCAACAAGCGAAACCCCGTCATCAACGACAAAGAAAGTGTGAAAATCAAGCCACGCGAAAAGAGCAAACTCAATTGGGACGACAAGCTGACCCTGGAGTTCAACGGTGACGCTCCGGCCTGTGCTCGCATCGACATCAAGCGGGTGGATAACGTGCCCACCATTTTCCTGTGCGGAAACTCTACCGTAGTGGATCAGGACAACGAACCATGGGCCAGTTGGGGACAGATGATACCCCGTTTTTTCACCGACAAAATCTGCTTTGCCAACTATGCCGAAAGTGGCGAGTCAAGCAATACGTTTATCGCTGCCGGCCGCTTGAAGAAAGCCCTGTCACAGATGAAAGCAGGCGACTACATTTTCATGGAGTTCGGACACAATGACGAAAAGCAGAAACGCCCCGGATGCGGAGCGTGGGGACACTTCATCTACAATCTGAAAATCTACATTGACGAGGCCCGTGCTCACGGTGCACATCCCGTATTGGTAACCCCAACACAACGCCGCAACTTCAAGAACGGCAAGTTGGTAGATACCCACGGAGAGTTCCCCGAGGCCGTGAAATTCTTAGCCGAGAAAACCGGAACTCCCGTCATTGACCTACAACAAATGACCACCGTACTCTACGAAACATTGGGCGTAGAAGATTCAAAAAAAGCCCTGGTACACTACCCCGCCGGGACATGGCCGGGACAGGACAAAGCCTTTGCCGACAACACACACTTCAATCCTTATGGTGCCTACCAAATAGCCAAGTGTGTCATTGAAGGGCTGAAGCAGGCAAACCATCCTTTGATACAATATCTGCGCGAAGACTATCCAGGGTATGACCCAGCCCATCCGGACAGTTTCGACACCTTCAAATGGAACAACAGTCCTTTCACAGAAATAGAAAAGCCAGATGGGAACTAAGCCTGAAACAAGTCGCGAATGACGAGCTAAAAGTCCGTCACACACGGCTTTCACAATAAATAACACACAATGTTTGCTCATTCCAAAAGAAAAGGCTACCTTAGCAGTGTGTAACAAATAAAGCTACATTAGCATGAAAGAACATATATATTGCGTCATTATGGCTGGTGGCATCGGCAGCCGTTTCTGGCCATTGAGCCGCAAGAAAAAGCCCAAACAATTCCTTGACTTCTACGGCACCGGACGTTCCTTACTCCAACAGACGTTTGACCGATACAGCAAGGTGGTGGACAAGAGTCACATCTATGTGGTGACCAACACTGAATATTCCAAACTGGTAAAAGAACAACTTCCAGAAGTGGCCCCCTTGCACATTCTGTCCGAACCAACCCGGCGGAACACGGCCCCCTGTATGGCATGGGCCACCTATCACATCCACGCCAAAGATGCCGAAGCAAACATAGTCTTCAGCCCATCGGACCACTTGATCATCAAAGAAGAAGACTTCATACACGACATCAGCGAAGGTTTCCGTTTCGTGGAACAACACAACTGTCTGCTCTGCATAGGCATCCGTCCTCACCGTGCCGAGACCCGATATGGATACATCCAAGTAGGAGATAACGACGGCGGGAACTTCTACCGCGTAAAAACCTTCACCGAAAAACCCGAACAAGAACTGGCCGAAGTGTTCCTTGAGAGCGGCGAGTTCTATTGGAACGCCGGCATCTTCCAAGGAAAGGCAGATACCATCATCGAAGCATTCCGCAGCCATGCACCCGAATTGGCCGCCACTTTTGATTCCAACGGAGGTAACACCCTCTACGGCACTGACGAAGAAGCGGAATTCATAGAAAAATATTTCCCCGCCTGCCCCAACATATCCATCGAATATGGGATATTGGAGAAGGCTGAGAATGTTTACGTTACAACCTGCGACTTCGGTTGGAGCGATTTGGGCACATGGAGCACCTACTACGACACCTTGCCCAAGGACGAACAAGGCAACGCCCGACAGCGGAAAAGAGTGCTTCTGTACGATTGCAATAACTGCTTTGTGGGCACACGAAGAGACAATAAAATCATCGTAGTGCAAGGGCTGGAAAACTTTTTGGTGGCCGACACCGAAGATGCTTTGCTTATATGCCCCAAAGAGAACACCGCCATGCTGAGAAAAATAATTAACGACACCCGGATTAAAATGGGCGAAGACTTCATCTAAGACAACAGAACAGGCATCTTCTCTCCCCTCACTCGACATTTTCCTCACTTGCCTACATTGGAAAGAACCATACGGATTGACACTCGATTTTTGTCCACAAAAGCAGTGTCAATCCGTTTCATTCATTCCCCACCCTCCACCCATCCATCTCCTTTCAGAGGGTTAAAAACCAACAAATTGAACCCCATAATTGATAAAATACCATCTTTTAAGAAGTTTTCTTAAAAAAAATGTGGGGGATTGTGGGGAATTGTGTAACTTTACAGCCGAAAACTTTTCTTAAGTAAGGTGAACACACTTCAATTCATAGGAAGCAGCGATGCAAAGGCCGATTCAAAGGGCCGTGTATTCCTTCCGGCCAACTTCCGTCACGTGATGCAAGAAGCCGGCGAGGAGAGCATGGTCATGCGCAAAGATGTATTTCAAGACTGTCTGGTCATCTACCCTGAAACGGTGTGGAAAGAGCAGTTGGCAACCCTACGCTCTCAGCTGAGCCGTTGGAATCGTCAGGAGCAACAAATCTTCCGCCAGTTTGCAGCCGATGCAGAAATTCTGACCACCGACACCAATGGCCGCATCCTATTGCCACGCCGCTATCGAGAATTAGTCGGCATCAATATGGATGTACGTTTCATCGGTATGGATGACACCATCGAAATTTGGGCACGCGAGAAAGTGGACTCCCCCTTCATCGCACCCGAAGAATTCGGAGCCAAATTGGAGGAACTGATGGAAATCACCCCCAAAACGACTCTATAAGAGAAAACCACGTATATAACCAAGTCCAAACAAGAAGCCCCACTCATGGATAAATATATGAACATAACAACAGCCGAGACCTATCATGTACCCGTGATGTTGCACGAGACGGTGGATGGAATGAACATCCAACCAGGTGGCATCTATGTAGACTTGACCTTAGGCGGAGCCGGACACTCCCGAGAAATATTAGCTCGTATGGACAGCAATGCCCATCTCTATGGTTTCGACCAGGACGAAGATGCCGAACAGAACATTCCGACTGACGAGCGCTTCACCTTCGTAAGAAGCAACTTCCGCTACCTCAGCAACTTCATGCGCTATCATGGAGTGGATGGCAAAGCAGACGCTATCTTAGCTGACTTAGGAGTTTCATCACACCATTTCGATGATTCAGAACGCGGTTTCTCATTCCGTTTCGACGGCAAATTGGACATGCGCATGAATAAACGTGCCGGACACACAGCCGCCGAATTGGTAAATACCCTAAGTGAAGAAAAACTGGCCGATATTTTCCATCTATACGGAGAACTGAAGAACAGCCGTAAGTTAGCCTCAGCCATCGTAAAGACACGAGCCAACAAAGAGATAGAAACCATTGGTGACTTCCTCGACATCGTAAAACCCATGTTCGGACGCGAACGCGAAAAGAAAGAACTGGCCAAAGTGTTCCAAGCCCTACGCATCGAGGTAAACCAAGAGATGGAAGCACTACGTGAAATGCTGGAATCGGCTATCCGAATGCTGAAACCGGGAGGCCGTCTGGTTATCATCACTTATCATTCTCTGGAAGACCGCATGGTGAAAAATATCATGCGAACCGGCAATGTAGAAGGACGTACAGAGCAAGACTTCTTTGGACGCATACAAGCCCCTCTGCGTCCTGTGAACAATAAGGTTATCACCCCTGAAGAAGAAGAACTAAAACGGAATCCACGTTCGCGAAGCGCTAAATTAAGAATAGCAGAAAAATTGGAGGAAAAATGAAAGAAGAACTGACACAGACAGAACAAAGCAGAACTTCCACAGAGAAAGCAACGGCAAAGGAAAACACTCCTACCACCGCTGGTAAGAAGCTATCCATAAAGAACATATTCTTAGGAGACTTCTTAATCAACGACTTTCTGCGCCGGCAAGCCAAACTGCTTTTGCTGATAACCATTTACACGGTCATCTACATCAGCAACCGCTATTCGGTTCAACAAGAGATGATAGAAATAGACCGACTGAAGAAAGAACTAATGGACATCAAGTATGATGCACTGACCCGTTCAAGCGAGCTAACCGAACGTACCCGCCAGTCGCGTATAGAAGAGTATGTGTCAGCAGAACACAGTGACTTGCAGACATCGACGGCACCGCCATTCGTGATTGAATAAAAAAAATAAGGAAAACTGCAATTATGGATTTCAAAAGAAGTACATCTATACGCTACTTAGCCATTGTCGCCTTGTTGGTGATAGTGGCCATATCCATTATTGTACGTGCCGGATTCCTGATGTTCGTCAAACGAGGATACTGGGAGCAGGTAGCCAACCGCTTCGTAAAGGAAAATGTCGTAGTGAAGCCCAACAGAGGAAATATACTCTCTGCCGATGGTCAGTTGATGGCCAGTAGCCTGCCTGAATACCGCATCTACATGGACTTCATGACATCAGAATCAAAGAACTTCCCTGAACGCAGAAAAAAAGATCAATATCGCCGCGACACATTGCTGAAAAATAATATTGATGAGATATGTGCTGGACTACACCGCATCTTCCCCGATCGAACGGCTGCTGAGTTTAAAGCACATCTACTCAAAGGACGTGAACGCAAAAGCCGCAACTGGCAGATTTACCCTAAGCGAATCTCATATATCCAATACAAGGAGGTGAAAAAACTGCCAGTATTCCGTTTGAATCAATATACAGGAGGATTCATCGGGCAAAGTTTCAACCGAAGAAAAAAACCCTTCGGTTCATTAGCCATGCGTACCTTGGGAGATACTTTCATCGGTTATCCTGATTCTGCTAAGAACGGACTGGAATTGGCTTACGACTCCATTCTGAAAGGAAAGACCGGACTTACCCACCGACAGAAGGTAATGAACAAATACCTGAACATAGTGGATGTACCAGCAATTGACGGATGCGACATCGTAAGTACCATCAATGTAAACATGCAGGACATTGCAGAGAAGGCTTTGGTGGACAAGATGAAAGAATTGAATGCAGATATGGGAGTGGTCATTCTGATGGAAGTAGCCACAGGCGAAGTACGTGCAATTGTAAACATGAGCAAAGCTGGAGACGGACAGTATTACGAAATGAACAATCATGCCATCTCTACTCGTATGGAACCAGGTTCAACCTTCAAAACAGCATCTATTCTTGTAGCTCTTGATGATGGTGTAGTAGATACGACCGAGATTGTAGATACTGGTACGGGCGTTTACAAGATGCACGGAAGTTCTATGAAAGACCACAACTGGTATCGGGGCGGTTACCAGAAGATTTCGCTACCTCGAATTTTAGGTGTTTCGTCCAACATCGGTGTATCACGCATCATTGATGAGAAGTATGGAGACAACCCGACCAAATTTGTTGAAGGTTTGTATCGCGTTGGTATAGGCGAGCCGTTGAATTTGGACATTCCTGGCTATCAACCTCCTATCATTCGGTATCCGAACAAGCAGAATTGGTGGAAGACCACGTTGGCTTGGATGTCTATCGGATATGAAACGCAGATAGCTCCCATCAATACTCTCGCGTTCTATAATGCTATTGCCAATAACGGACGGATGGTGAAACCACGCTTCGTAAAAGCCATTATGCGTGATGGCGAAGTCATAGAAGAATATCCGGTAGAGGTTTTAAAGGAGTCTATCTGTTCAGCTAATGCATTGAAGAAAATGCAAGACATGTTGGAAGGCGTAGTCAGCAAAGAATTGGGCAAACAAGCCGGTTCAAAACAATTCCATGTATCAGGAAAAACCGGAACTGCTCAAGTTGCACAAGGAGCTGGAGGATACAAGAGCGGCACGATGCAATACCTTGTCAGCTTTTGTGGCTATTTCCCTTCAGAAGCCCCCCAATACAGTTGTATCGTGGCCATCAGGAAGCCTGGCTATCCAGCTTCAGGAGGTGGTATGGCAGGCCCTGTATTCAGTAGGATAGCCGAACGCGTGATGGCTGGAAGCTTGAAGCGGAGTATTACCGAAGCGGTGGATACCAATACTGTGGTAATTCCAGACGTAAAGAATGGGAATCTCAATGAAGCACATTATATCTTGCGCAAGTTGGACATAGAGAATGAATGGGAAGGAGAATACGACAAAGAGGATGCGTTCGGAAAAACCGACATAATTACCAATGGAGTAAGATTGACACGCATGAATTTGTCAAAAGGTGTAGTCCCTGACGTTAAAGGAATGGGAGCCAAAGATGCTGTGTACCTGATGGAAAAAAGTGGCTTGAAAGTACAATTAAGTGGCGTGGGTAAGGTAGCCAGCCAAAGCATTCCGGCAGGCAACCGATTGAATAAAGGACAAACCGTAAGGCTCATATTGAAATGACATATTTATATATATAAAATAAGATATAAGGAATATCACATGAAGCTGAAAGAAATAATTCAAGGATTGGAAACGACCGAGATTATCGGTTCTACTTCTGTTGAAATCAAAGGAGTGCATATCGACTCCCGTAAAATAACAGAAGGTACCCTTTTCATTGCCATGAGAGGAACACAATCTGACGGACATACATATATATCCAAAGCTATAGCTTCTGGAGCTGCTGCCATCTTGTGCGAGGAATTTCCTGAAGAAAGAGAAAAATTCAAGAATACAATCTTCATTCGGGTCTCAAACACCGAAATGATTGCAGGGAAAATCGCGACACGTTTCTATGGAAGCCCTACAAGCAAGTTGAAGTTGATTGGAGTAACAGGTACCAATGGAAAGACGACAATAGCCACCCTATTGTATCAATTATTCCGCAAAATGGGACATAAAGTTGGATTACTTTCCACCGTATGCAACTATGTGAATGGAAAGGCCATACCTACCACACATACAACTCCTGACCCCATTACACTCAACCTTCTGTTAAGTCAGATGGTGGAAGAAGAATGTGAATATGTATTTATGGAAGTCAGTTCACATTCTGTTGCCCAACACCGTATTGCAGGCTTAGATTTTGCAGGAGGCGTATTTACCAACTTGACGCGTGACCATTTGGATTATCACAAAACCGTGGATAATTATTTGAAGGCTAAAAAAATGTTTTTCGACAACCTGAAAAAAAATGCATTCGTGGTAACCAACCTTGATGACAAGAATGGCCTTGTAATGACTCAGAACACAAAAGCAAAAGTTACCACTTATTCACAACGCAGTTTATGTGACTTCAAAGGACGTATTTTGGAAGAGCATCTGGATGGAATGCTCATTGATATAAATGGCATAGAAACAGCAGTATCATTTGTAGGACGCTTCAATGCCAGCAACTTGTTGGCCGTATACGGAACAGCCATCATGTTAGGTAAGGACAGAAATGAGGTGTTACGTATTCTAAGCCTGTTGAAACCCGTATCCGGTCGTTTTGAGGCCATACATTCACCAGAAGGATACACTGCTATCGTAGATTATGCACACACACCGGATGCCATTACCAATGTATTGAACGCCATACATGAAGTGCTTAACGGACGAGGAAATATCATCACCGTAGTAGGTGCAGGTGGAAATCGCGATAAAGGAAAACGTCCGCTTATGGCTAAAGAAGCAGTCAAAGGTAGCAATCGGGTAATTATCACGGCTGATAACCCTCGTTATGAAGAACCGACCGATATCATTGCAGACATGCTCACAGGACTTTCGGAAGACGAACATCAACATGTATTGAGCATCAGTGACCGACGAGAGGCAATACGTACGGCCTGTATGATAGCCAAACAGGGCGACGTGATTCTCATCGCAGGCAAGGGCCATGAAGACTATCAGGAAATCAAAGGAGTAAAATTCCATTTTGATGATAGAGAAGAGGTAAGAAAAGCCATGGGAATAGATAAATAAATGCATACAAGACCCTTTAACTATTGATAAAGATGTTATATTACTTATTCAAATATTTGGAGCAAATGGATGTGCCTGGAGCACGCATGATTGGATATGTATCCTTCCGTTCATTGATGGCAGTCATTTTGGCCCTGCTTATTTCAGCTATATTCGGAGAATACTTCATCAAATTGTTGAAACGAAAGCAGATAACCGAAACACAACGTGATGCCAGCATAGACCCCTTCGGAGTAGAGAAGAAAGGGGTACCTTCAATGGGAGGAGTCATTATCATTGTGGCGATATTAGTGCCTTGCTTACTATTAGGTAAGTTGGGAAACATCTATATGCAATTGATGCTCATCACAACCATTTGGTTAGGAATCCTTGGATTTGCAGATGATTACATCAAGATTTTCCACCACAATAAGGAGGGATTGCATGGACGATTCAAAATTATCGGCCAAGTCGGTTTAGGTTTGATTGTAGGTCTGACACTTTATCTGAGTCCTGATGTAGTGATAAGAGAAAACATAGAAGTAAACCGACAAGGAGAATATACTGAAGTGGTACACAAAAGCGAGTCACAAAAATCAACCAAGACAACTATCCCTTTTTTGAAAAACAACAATCTGGATTATGCGGATTTTGTTACTTTTGCAGGTGAACATGCGCAAACTGCAGGATGGATTCTATTCGTTATTGTCACTATTTTTGTTGTTACAGCCGTATCAAATGGAGCCAATCTGAACGATGGAATGGATGGGATGGCAGCAGGAAATAGTGCGATTATTGGAGTAACATTAGGTATTCTGGCATACGTTTCGAGTCATACAGGATATGCCTCCTATCTCAACATCATGTATATACCAGGTAGCGAAGAGTTAGTTATCTTTATTTGTGCATTCATTGGAGCACTTATAGGTTTTCTGTGGTACAATGCATTCCCTGCACAAGTATTTATGGGCGATACGGGCAGCCTCACCATCGGAGGAATCATTGCAGTGTTTGCCATCATCATACATAAAGAACTATTGATACCTATTTTGTGCGGAGTATTCTTGGTTGAGAATCTGAGTGTAATCATGCAAGTGAGATATTTCAAAAAATGGAAAAAACGAGGAGAAAAGAGACGTATATTTAAACGGACACCTATACATGACCACTTTCGGACCCTGCCTTCTATGTTGGATGCAGAGTGCAAATATCTCATTACACGACCAACGGCCGTATTTCATGAGTCAAAAATAACAGTACGATTTTGGATTGTCACCATCGTACTGGCAGCTATTACGATAATCACATTGAAAATCAGGTAGAAAGAACAAGATGAAAAGAATAGTAATACTTGGAGCTGGAGAAAGTGGAGCAGGAGCTGCCATATTAGCAAAAAAGCAAGGAATGGACACTTTTGTAACAGACATGGGCAACATCAAACCCATGTACAAGGAACTTATGGACAAATATGAAGTTTCTTGGGAAGAGGGCAAGCATACCGAAGATTTGATTCTGACAGCAGACGAGATAATTAAAAGCCCAGGAATACCTGACCATGTTCCCATAGTACAAAAGATAAAAGCACAAGGAATACCTATCATTTCAGAAATTGAATTTGCCGGACGATATACAGATGCCAAAATGATTTGTATTACAGGAAGCAATGGAAAAACAACAACCACGTCGCTTATCTATCACATTTTCAAACAAGCAGGTTTGAATGTGGGACTGGCAGGTAACATTGGTCAAAGTCTGGCATTACAAGTGGCATTGGAAAATCACGACTACTATATAATAGAATTGAGTAGTTTCCAATTAGACAACATGTATGATTTCAGGGCACACATCGCGGTACTAATGAACATCACCCCCGACCACTTGGACAGATATGGGAATGATATGCAAAACTACGTGGATGCCAAGTTCCGTATATTGCAAAACCAAACAGAAAACGATGCATTTGTATTTTGGAACGATGATCCTATCATCCGACGTGAGCTGAAACGATATGGGCTACATGCCCGTTTATGTCCTTTTGCGGAGGCCAAAGAACAAGGACTGGTTGCATACACCGAAGAAGAGAAAGTATATTTTACCCAACCAACAGCGTTCAATATGGAACAGGAAGAACTGGCACTGACAGGAGTGCACAACTTGTACAACTCAATGGCAGCTGGCATTTCTGCGAACTTGGCGGGCATTCGTAAAGAAGATATTCGTCAGGCATTAGGTACGTTTCAAGGAGTAGAACATCGATTAGAACATGTATGCCGAATAAGAGGGGTAGAATACATCAATGATTCAAAAGCTACAAACGTAAACTCGTGTTGGTATGCCCTACAGAGCATGAAAGCCCCGACTATACTCATTTTGGGAGGAAAAGACAAAGGAAATGACTACAACGAAATCAAGGAATTGGTAATGCAAAAGTGCAAAGCTCTGATTTATATGGGAGTGCACAACGAAAAATTGCACGATTTTTTTGATGACATGAAATTACCTGTAGCCGATGTAAAAAGCATGAAAGATGCTGTAGAGGCCGCATACAGAATGGCAGAACCTGGAGATGTCGTTCTGTTAAGTCCGTGTTGTGCAAGTTTCGACCTATTCAACAGTTACGAAGACCGCGGAAAACAATTCAAAGAATGTGTAAGAGGATTGTGAAAAAGAAATAAGGAGCAAGTTTCTGAATCTCTAAATTAAAAAACAAAAATGGATTTATTAAAAAGTCTGTTTAAAGGTGATAAAGTAATTTGGGTCGTATTCCTGATGCTGTGTTTGATATCTATTATTGAGGTATTCAGCGCAGCCAGTACCTTGACGTACAAAAGTGGAGATTATTGGGCTCCAATCTCACAGCATTTATTATACATGATGTTGGGAGCTGGAGTCGTTTTATTGGTACACAAAATGCCATGCAAATTGTTTCGACTGATACCCGTTCTGACATTACCAACCGCAGCTGTATTACTTTTTATCACAATGTTCTTTGGTGAAAAAGTAAATGGAGCCGGCCGTTGGCTAGCAATCGGAGGAATAAATTTCCAGCCATCGGAATTAGGAAAACTGGCAGTCATCACCTCTACTGCACTCATCTTAGCCATGATGCAAGAAGAAAAAGGAGCCAACCCAAGAGCTTTCAAATATATTATGGGCATAACAGGAATAACCTGTATGCTCATTGCTCCCGAAAATTTTTCAACTGCCGGAATGCTTTTCGGAGTAACCGTACTGATGATGTTTATCGGCCGAGTTCCTCTCAAACAACTGGGTAAAATGATAGGAAGTATAGCTCTTATATTAGGAATAGCAATAGGAGCACTTTTTGCTACACCCAATAAGGTTCTCGACGAGATTCCAGGACTCCACCGTGCAGTCACTTGGAAGGGACGTTTGGCCGGTTTCTTTGTTGAAGACGGAGAAGTAGCACCAGAGGATTACGACATCAACAAAAATGCTCAGGTAGCACATGCCAACATTGCCATTGCAACCAGTCATATCATCGGGAAAATGCCAGGAAACTCAGTAGAACGCGATTTTCTGTCACAAGCATTTTCTGATTTCATCTATGCAATCATTATAGAGGAATTAGGATTGTTAGGAGGAGGGTTCGTCGCCTTCCTATATATCATCTTGCTATTACGAGCCGGACGAATTGCGGGACAATGCGACAAGAAATACCTATCGCTAATGGTTATGGGATTGGCACTATTACTTGTAAGTCAAGCCATGTTGAACATGATGGTCGCTGTTGGACTGTTTCCTGTTACAGGACAACCATTACCACTCATTAGCAAAGGAGGTACATCCACACTCATCAACTGTGCTTACATCGGTATTATTCTTAGTGTAAGTCGCTATGTTGAGAAGAAAAAACAACAAGAAGCTCTGGAAGCGACCATGCAAATGAAAGCAGTAACAGATGAGAGCATTTCATTGTCAACAATTTCCATTGAGCAAGCAGAAGATGAATACGAAGAATTGGGAACTAACAAAAATCAAAATATCTAAATCATAGGATTATGGACAGAGAAAAAATCAGAGTCATCATCAGTGGAGGCGGAACAGGAGGACACATCTTTCCTGCCGTTTCAATAGCCGATGCATTGAAACGGAAATATCCCGAAATGGAAATTCTGTTCGTCGGAGCCGAAGGACGCATGGAAATGCAGCGTGTCCCGGCTGCGGGATATCGCATTGTGGGACTTCCTATCTGTGGATTAGACCGCAAAAATCTATTCAAGAACTTCTCTGTTGCATTCAAATTTATCAAAAGTGGATGGATGGCCCGGAAAATAATCAAGGAATTCCGTCCACACGTAGCCGTTGGTGTAGGAGGTTATGCCAGTGGCCCGACACTGAAAGCTGCATCTATAATGGGAATCCCCACTTTGATACAGGAACAGAATTCTTATGCCGGTGTAACCAATAAAATGTTGGCCAAAGGTGCACAACGAATCTGTGTAGCTTACGAAAGAATGGAACGTTTCTTTCCGAAGGAAAAGATTATGCTCACAGGAAATCCCATTCGTCAAGGCTTGGCAACAACAACAATTACTCGCAAAGAAGGCATTTGTACTTTTGGACTCGACCCTGCCAAACCTACCGTCCTTATCGTAGGTGGAAGTTTGGGAGCACGCACCATGAATGAAAGCGTTCTCAAACATTTGGATTTAGTGAAACAGTCAGGAGTACAGTTCATTTGGCAGACAGGAAAGTTCTATTATAAAGACATTTTAGAACAGCTGAACCGCTACGAACAATTGCCTATGCTTTACGTCACAGATTTTATTTCAAAGATGGAAGAGGCATACGCGGCAGCAGACTTGGTCATTTCGCGTGCCGGTGCTGGATCTATCTCTGAGTTCTGTGTACTGAAAAAGCCCGTTATTCTGGTTCCATCACCTAATGTCGCCGAAGATCATCAGACACAGAATGCATTGGCATTGGTAAACAAGGGGGCAGCTCTTTATGTAAAAGATATAGATGCACCCGACACATTGCTCAACCAAGCCATAGAAACTGTAAAAGATGCAGATTTACTGAAAAAGTTAAGCAAGAATATTGCCACATTAGCCTTTACCGATTCTGCTGAAGTAATTGCAGAAGAGGTATACAAGTTGGCAAAAACCTACCAAAGAAAAACGGATAAAGCGTAAATAGACGAACCATGAACATAAATAACATCCAATCAGTATATTTCATTGGTGCAGGCGGAATAGGCATGAGTGCCATAGCTCGCTATTTCCTGTCCCAAGGAAAGGTCGTTGCCGGTTACGATCGCACTCCGAGCGAGCTGACAAACCGTCTTATTCAAGAGGGGGCACTGATTCACTATGAGGAAAATGTGAACCTGATTCCTTCCTCCTGTAAGACAAAAGAGAACACACTCGTAGTGTACACACCAGCTATTCCGTCGGAACACAAGGAACTGGTTTGGTTTCGTGAACAAGGATTTGAAATTCAAAAGCGGGCACAGGTCTTAGGAACCATCACCCGCTCGGCCAAAGCACTGTGCGTAGCCGGCACACACGGCAAGACAACCACCTCCACAATGTTGGCCCACCTAATGAGTGGAACGACAGAAGGCTGCAATGCGTTTCTTGGAGGTATTGCCAAAAACTACGGAACCAATTACATTCTTTCAGAAAAAAGTCCGTGGGTAGTCATTGAAGCCGATGAGTTCGACCGCTCATTCCATCACTTATCTCCCTACATTACAGCCATCACCTCTACCGATCCTGACCATTTGGACATTTATGGAACGAAAGAGGCTTATTTGGAAAGTTTCGCCCACTATACTTCGCTCATCCTACCCGGCGGCGCATTGGTGCTACACGAAGGGCTTGAAATGCAGCCACAGTTACCCCATGGAGTCAAGCTCTATACCTATGCACGCCACAGCGGTGATTTCCATGCTGAGAACATCCGCATTGGAGGCGGAGAAATTACATTTGATTTCATCTCTCCACTTGGGAATATAAAAGGTATCACCTTAGGAGTTCCCGTAAGCATCAACATCGATAACGGTATTGCCGCCATGGCTATTGCCCAACTGACTGGAGCAGAAGAAGACAAAATCAGACAAGGAATGGCTTCATTCCGTGGTGTTGACCGTCGGTTTGATTTTCACCTGAAGAATGCCCAGCAGGCATTCATCAGCGATTATGCTCACCATCCGGCAGAAATCAGACAAAGTGCTTTATCCATCCGGGAACTCTATAAAGACAAGCGGATAACAGTCGTTTTCCAACCCCATCTTTATACCCGCACCCACGATTTCTACCAAGAGTTTGCCGATAGTCTTTCACTTTTCGACGAAGTCATCCTTACCGACATTTACCCAGCCCGTGAGGAACCGATTCCCGGCGTGACAAGTCAACTGATTGCCAACAATCTGAATGCAGGAGTCTCCTGCACACTCTGCCGGAAAGAAGAAGTTACCGACATCATCCGCCAACGTCGCAACGACATAGAGATATTGGTACTATTAGGAGCCGGAGACTTGGAAAACCAAGCGGACAGAATAACAGAAATAATGAAAGATTGAGCTAATAAACAATAAAATAAAGCAATAGAGAATGAAACGTATCCTGTTACTACTCATCATGCTGGCCATATCCACCTATTTGGCAATAGCATTCACATGGCTGAACCACACTCCGCCCGGACAAGTAGTAGGTGAGGTTAAGATTGTGGTAGAAGACAGTGCACACACCTGTTTTATCACCCCGGCAGAAGCCACTTCCCTCCTCAAGCGTAGCCGTCTGTATCCCTTGGGGAAAAACACAGACAGCATCCAATGTCGGGCTATCGAAGAAACTCTGGAAAAGAATACGTTCATCGAAAATGCAGAATGTTACAAGACCCCTATCGGTAATCTGTGCATATACATCAAACAACGGCTTCCTATTCTGCGCGTTATGCCCACAGGCGGCTCAGACCATTACATCGATGACAAAGGTCATTCCATGCCGGGAGGAAGTCATGCCGCACACCTACCCGTAGCAACCGGTTTCATTGACCAAAAAATGGCAGCAGGCCCCCTCTTTGAACTTGCCAAGCTACTGAATGAAGACAACTTCTGGAAACAGCAGGTGGAACAGATACACGTCACTTCCGAAGGGGAAATAGAACTGGTTCCACAAGTGGGCAACCATATTCTGTTTTTAGGGAAGCCCGTCCGCATGAAAGAAAAGCTCGATCGCATACGCACGTTCTACGACAAGGCTCTCAGCCGTGTAGGTTGGAACAAATACTCGCGTATCAGCGTAGAATTTGACAATCAAGTCATCTGCAAGAGACATTCGACCAACAAATGAATTATAAACGTATAAACGAATCATATATGGGACAGACAACTGATTTCATGGTAGCCATCGAACTTGGCTCCACTCGAATAACAGGCATAGCCGGAAGAAAGGATTCCGACGGCAGGCTCACCATTCTGGCATACGCCAGTGAAGATGCATCCACCTGCATCCGCAAAGGTTCCGTCTTCAACATCGACAAAACAGCCGGAGCCATCACCTCCATCATCAATAAGTTGGAGGCCACCTTGGAAGCCAGCATCGCCAAAGTGTATGTGGGTATCAGTGGACAATCAGTGCGTACAGTAAAAAATACCGTTACCCGCCAATTTGATACAGAAACCCGCATTACTGCCAACATTGTTGACGAACTGATTCAGACAAGCCGAAGCACCCGCACCGATGAATATGAAATCCTTGAAGTAGTCCCTCAAGAGTATAAAGTTGGTACAGGACTTCAAATAGATCCCGTTGGAGTCATCACTACACAGGTTGAAGGACGATTCCTTCACATCATAGCCCGTCGGGGGGTACGACGCAAGATAGAAGAGTGTTTCCGATTGGCCGACACACGCATTGCAGGCTACCTCATTGCACCTTTGGAAATGGCCCGTGTCACTGCTACAGAAACTGAGTTGCGCTCAGGTTGTGCCCTCATCGACTTTGGTGCCGAAACCACGACGGTACAAGTTTACAAAGATTACCTTCTGCGCCATCTGACCGTGTTGCCCTTGGGCAGCAATAACATCACCAAAGACATTTGCAGCATAGGCATTGAAGAAACAGATGCCGAAGAGTTGAAAATCAAATACGCTTCGGCTTACACCGAACCTGCCGAAATCGACAGCAAGTCCACCACTTATACTTTTGGCGAAGACAATTCCACCATCACCGACCGTGTACTGAACGAAATCACCGAAGCACGCATGGAAGAAATCATTGCCAACGTGTGGCATCAGATTACCCTTTCCGGTTACGACGACAAGCTCATGGCCGGCATCATTGTCACAGGTGGCGGCTCACACTTGGGACAACTGCAGACTGCCATTCTGAAGAAAACCCACATTGAGAAGTTCCGTCACGCCACTTATATCACCTCAATGGTGGAAAGTGTCACCCCCGAACCACTCAGCAAGAACAGCCGCCAGTGCTCTTTGTTGGGTCTGCTCGCCGCATCCCGCCAAAACTGCTGCGAACAGGAGGCTCCACGCGACCTGTTCGACACCAGTATAGCCGATTCCGAGGCCGAACGCCAGGCACAACAGGAAGAGATTGAGCGCCAGAAAGCCGAGGCCGCACGCATTGCACAGGAAGAGGAAGCGGCCCGTGCAGCCGAAGCCCAGCGCATCGCTCAAGAGAAGGCCGAACAAGAAGCCGCCATCCGTCGCGAAGAGGAGGAACGATTAGAAGCTGAGCGCAAAGCCAAAGCAGAAGAAGAGCGCCGTCGCAAACGCGAAAACTCACTATTTGGACGCCTTCAGAAGTTCGGCAAGAAACTGGTAGATGATATAGTGAATGGAGAAGAATAAATGATTAAAAACTATGGCTGATGACAACGACAATGACCATGACGCCAACAGCCACAGCAAATAGCCATAGCAAAAATAATACAATTATGGAAGAAACTAACATACTCCCCATCAACCTGCCAACGGCAGACCCCCACATCATCAAAGTGATAGGCGTGGGCGGTGGTGGCAGCAACGCTGTCAAAAACATGTATCGCGAAGGCATCCGCGACGTCACCTTCGTTCTCTGTAACACCGACCGGCAAGCCCTCGTATCGTCCGACATACCCATCAAGATACAGTTGGGCAAGGGACTCGGAGCCGGCAACGACCCCGAGGTGGCCCGCCTGGCTGCCGAGGAAAGCATCGAGGACATCCGTGCCCTTTTCCGCGACGACACCCAGATGGTGTTCATCACCGCCGGCATGGGCGGAGGCACCGGCACGGGGGCCGCTCCCGTCGTGGCCCGCGTGGCCAAGGAGATGGATGTCCTTACGATAGGCATCGTCACCATCCCCTTCAAGTTTGAGCGCCAACGAAAGATTGTGCAAGCCCTCAAGGGCGTGGAGGCCATAGCCCGCCACGTGGATGCCCTGCTCGTCATCAACAACGAACGCCTGCTCGAGACCTACCCCAACCTGCCCGTCAAGGAAGGTTTCCGCATGGTGGACGAAACCCTCACCGTCGCCACCAAGAGCATTGCTGAAATCATCACCGTCGAGGGAATCATGAACCTCGACTTCCGCGATGTCAGCAAGATTCTCAAGGACGGAGGCGTAGCCATCATGAGCAACGGCATCGGTTCGGGTGAAAAGCGCCTCGACGCCGCCATCCGCGACGCACT
Source organism: uncultured Bacteroides sp. (assembly GCA_964503565.1). Taxonomy (GTDB): domain Bacteria; phylum Bacteroidota; class Bacteroidia; order Bacteroidales; family Bacteroidaceae; genus Phocaeicola_A. Next base: position 1,459 of record CAZDAN010000005.1, on the reverse strand, counting down.
GAATTCGCCCCTGCTCAACGACAACGACATCTACAACTCCCGCAAGATACTGTTCAACATCTACCAATCGGCCAAGAAGCCGCTTATCGTGGAAGAGTTCGAGGAGCTGAACCGTTTTATGGAACAGTTCGAGAGCAACGACATCGAGGTCATTTGGGGTGTGGCCGACTCGGCCGAACTGGAAGAGGAGGTAAAGATTACCATCATCGCCTCGGGCTTCGGCATGAACAACATCCCCGGCATGGAACAGGCCATTCGTGAGCGTCAGCAACGCGAGAATACAATCAGCGAACGCGAGCGCTTGCAACGCGAAGAAGAAGACCGCGAAATGGTGGAAAAATTCTACGGTCGTTCCAAATTGGCCCAAAAGCGCGTGGTGCGCACCTTTATCCTTCAGGATGCCGACTTGGACAACGACACCCTCATCTCTTCCATCGAGTCCAGTCCCACATGGCGCCGTACTTCGGCCGAGCTGTCCGAACTTGAGGCATCGGCACGTACAGCCAGCCCTGAACCGGCCGACACCACATCAGCAGAGTCCGCCTCGGCCACTCCCGACACTACAAGCGGGTTTATCACGTTCTGAAAAAATGTAATACACTGATGATTATAACCCTTTAAAGAACCTATTGACAAATGAAGACTAAATTGATGACGGCAGCCTTGTTTGCAGGACTCCTGTGCAGTTGCCAGCCCCAAGGGGAAAGTTGCCAAAAGCAATGTCCGGAACCGCTTTCGGACAGTGCCGTAGTAGTAAACACAATTCTGGCACGCCGCAGTGTGCGCAAGTATAAACCCGACCCCGTTCGCCGCGACCAGATGGACATCATCCTCAAGTGCGGAATCAATGCTCCCAGCGGCATGAACCAACAGCCGTGGGCCGTGCGTGTAGTGGACAATCCGGAGTACCTGAACGGCATCACCGCCCTGCAGATGGCCGGTATGAAACCCGAACAGGCCGAAAAGATGAAAGCCGAACCCGGATTCCGCAACATGTTCCGCAATGCCCCCACCGTAGTATTCATCGCCTGCCCCGAGGGTAGCGGACAGTTAGACTGCGGCCTGTTGGGCGAAAACATGATGTTGGCTGCCCAGTCCATGGGTATCGGAAGCTGCTGCTTGGGAGGCCCCATCCGCTTCATGCAGAGCGAGGCCGCCAAAGAGTATGTTGACCGCTTGCAGCTTCCCGAAGGCTACCAGTTGCTCTACGCCATCGGTATGGGTTATCCCGACGAGGCTCCTGCCGCCAAGCCTCGCGATGCGGCTAAGGCTTTCTACGTAGAATAAAAGAATCATTTGCTGTCTCTGTACAACGAAAATCTATCAGGTGTCCGAGTTTCTTCTGTCAGCTGATAGATTTTTTTCTGTCAGCTGACAGGTTTTCCTCGGACACCTGACAGATTCAACGTAAGCATTCTATAAAGTGCCCGTTGCCCTCATTACAGTTGGATTGTACCTT
>CAZDAN010000004.1:20964-23831 GCA_964503565.1 uncultured Bacteroides sp. | reverse complement strand
TCAACGCAACTCCGCCATCGGGGGTCAAACGCACGCGACTTTTCCAAACGGTTTCTGCTACACAAAAAAGGCAGAAATCGTCATTTTTGCATTCTATTTCCATAAAAAACTATTATCAGCCTGAAAGTAAGTTAATAGAATGTCCAAGCAAATGAATTTATTCTTATTTTTGCCCCATGCTAAAAAAGCTATACATCACGTTATTAACAGGGGTGTTGATAATTCTCGGATTATCCACCATGCAGGCACAGGAGACGACGACGACACAGACACGCCGCACCTTTGCCCGCCAAAGCCTGTATAAGGGCGACACTATCCTATGGATAGAGTTACGCCCCGTGTATGTGTACAAACCACTGAAATTCAGGAACAACCGCCAGCAACGGAGCTATAGCCGACTGGTCAGAAACGTGAAGAAGACCCTGCCCATTGCCAAAGAAATCAAAGGAATCATCATAGAGACATCGCTCAAACTCGACTCCATCCCCACGGAGAAAGAGCGCAAGCACTACATCCGGCAGATGGAGAAACAGTTGAAGGAGACCTACACACCACGCATGAAGAAACTCACCTTCTCGCAAGGCAAACTGCTGATAAAACTGGTCGATAGGGAGTGTAACCAGACGTCGTACCAACTGGTGAAGTCCTTCATGGGATCGTTCAAAGCCGGATTCTATCAGACATTTGCCGCCCTTTTCGGTGCCAGCCTCAAGAAAGAGTACGACCCTGACAACGTGGAGGACGATGCCATCACTGAGCGCGTCATTGTGCTGGTAGAAAACGGACAAATCTGATACATCATTCACTCAACAGTTCCTGTTGCTTTGTGGTATTCAATCCAACGGAGGAAACGGTTGACGCGAGCTTCGACAAGCGTCTGATGGGCTTTTTGCCAAAGGACCTGTGCTTCGAGAAGTTCACTCAGGGTTTCCACCCCTGCTTCGTATTGGCGATTGCTGACACGCAGATTCTCTGTGGCCGAAGCCACTCCCTGCTCGGCTAATGTCAGCTCCAAGACCGATTCGTCAAGTCTGTTGACCGCCTGCACAACCTCCAGATTCAACAATCCGATAACCTCCTCCTCCTCGGCCTTTTGCTGATGATACTGCATCTTTGCAGAGCGAAAACGCGCGTGGGCACCCATATTGAAAAGAGGAACAGACACCTGCAATCCTGCGGCAAAATTCCAATCGCCAAACAACTTATTACCGCCAAGCTTAACCCCGTCCAGATAGCCATATTGTCCCACCAGTCCCACTTGTGGCAAAAGTTCGGCCCGTGCCAAATTCACTTTCTGGCGCATCAGTTCGCTCTTATGGGCAAGCATCTGCACCTCGGGACGGGCTGAAATGTCGGTTGACAAAGCGGGATTGTAATCTACAGAGGGAAGTCCGCCACTTACCTCAATCGTGTCGGCCAGTGGATGCCCTATATAGCGACACAGATCCATCGTTGCAAGCCGAATGGAATTTTCGGCACGACGCAAATTCAATTTGCTCTCATCAAGTCGGACACTGACTTTCAACACATCGTTGCGCGACTTCACACCGCGCTCGTATGCCTTTTCAACCGAGTGCATCAATTCGCCCAACAATGTGTTGTAGGACATAGCCACCCGTTGCAACTCCGTAGCTTGCACCACGTTGGCATAGGCACGAGCCGTCCCGACCACCACTTCCGCCTCCGTAAGGCGGCGGTTCTGCCGGGCAATGGCTTCACCGATACGTCCCATTCTGTATCCGGCCACCACTTTTCCGCCCATGAATACCGGTTGCTGGAGTTTCACTCCTGCACCATAGAGCCACCCCATCTCATAACCAACGTCAATCCCCGGGAAATAGGCACCCTCACCCGTTGGCACACCACCGGCTCCGACAACTGGCAACAATCCTTCATCCACGCCGAATGAACCTTTGGATGTGGAGTAGGCCCCCAATCCTTCCACCGACAATGTAGGCAGAAAATTGGCGAATGTTGCCCGCCGTTCGTATTTCGCCGATTTCACCCGGAAGTCTGCCGCCGAGATGCGTTTGTTGTGTTCTTTGGCACGGGTGATGCAATCCTCCAATGACAAGGGCGATTGGGCAAACGCTACGGGGGAAACCAACAGAGCGAGCCATATACAATATCGTTTCATATTATATCTTGATTTTGAAAAATATAGCATACAGAACAGGAAGATATATAAGCGTGGCGATGGTCGAAAAGAGCAGGCCTCCCATAATGGTCACCGCCATCGAGCCGAACAGGTCATCCGACAACAGAGGTATCATGCCAAGGATGGTGGTCAACGACGCCATCATCACCGCCCGCAGACGCACACACGAACTCTCAACAAGAGCCGACGCAGCCACCCGGCCATCGGCCATCTGCTGGTTGATTTCATCCATCAGCACAATGCAGTTTTTGATGAGCATACCGGCCAATCCCAACGCTCCCACAATGGCACAGAAGTTGAACACCTTGCCACTCAGCAGCATGGCACCCACTATGCCAACCGCCAACAGGGGCACACAACACAGTATCAGTGCCGGCTTGCGATAGTCCTTGAAGAGGAAAATCAGCACTGCAACAATCAATATCACCCCCAACGGAATCTGTTTGAAGAGGTAGTGCATCGTCTGGTCACTTGCCTCCTTCTCGCCTCCCCAACGGAGCGAGTAACCATCGGGCAAGTCAATGGCGGCAATCTTCCCGGCAACCATTTGTCGGGCGGCTTCGGTCTCGACGCCATCCACAGAGGAGCACATCACACTCTGTGCCCTTTGTCCATTGTAACGGACGATGACGGGGTACTCCCACCCGATATCCACACCACGCCCTAAGGCGGCAAGTTGGGTGGAGTGAAACAACGAGTGGATAAGGTC
>CAZDAN010000004.1:0-20864 GCA_964503565.1 uncultured Bacteroides sp. | reverse complement strand
GCACGGGCCGCCAACATCTGATTGTAACCGACCTCCAACAGGGGACGTTCAGCATCCCAATCCGATGTGACGAGGCACACCTCTTGAGTCGTGGCCATCACCTCTTTCACTTGGTCGGCCAACGCATTCAACACCGCCGGGTCGGGGCCTATAATCTGCAACTCAATGGGGTATTTCTTGTACATGATGTTGTACTTCTTGAGCTTGACGTAAGCATCGGGATAATTGTCGGTGAGATACTCCTGAATCTGAGCCATATTCGCTTTAAGGCTCTTTGCCGAGGTGAACGAGATGATGAGTTCGCCGTACGAGAGCGACGGTGTGGCAATGCTTCTTACCAAGTTGTAACGTGCTGGTGTGCCACCTGTCGAAGTGGTGATGTCGGTCACTTCGGGACGTGATTTCAGATAGGCCTCTATCTCGCGCAAGTCATCCTCTACCCGGGTGTAGTTCGTACCTTCGGGAAGTTTATACTCCATGTACAACTGGTCATAGGTCATATCCGGGAAAAATCCCTGCTTCACGTATCGGAATCCCCATCCGCTCAATGCCACCATCACCACTCCGCCCACCACCATCGTCCAACGGTGGCGGAGTCCGAAGCGCAATGTCGAACGCAACACCCGGTATATCCGCCCATCGTACAACGCAGTGTCGTCGCCACCGCCATTGGCAGGTGGTTTCAGCCAACGCTCAGCCATCAGCGGTACATGGGCAAGTGCCAATATCCAACTGAGCATCAGGCTCACCGCCAACACGATGAACAGGTCGCGCACATAGACTCCGGCCGTGTCGGGCGACAGGAATATCGGCAAGAAGGCGAGTATGGCTATAAGCGTTGCTCCCAAAAGGGGCATGGCCGTCTTACGCCCGATGGAGGTCAGGGCTTCACGCCGTGATTTGCCGCGACGGAGGTCAACCAAAATGCCGTCGATGATGACAATGGCATTGTCGACCAGCATCCCCATCGCCAAGATGAACGAGGCCAGCGACACACGTTGCATCGAGCCGTCGAAATAGCCGAGTAACAGGAAGGTACCTACGACAATGGTCAGCAAACTGAAGCCGATAATCAGGCCGCTCCTCAACCCCATCGTGAGCATCAGCACCACCACGACAATCACAATCGACTCCAACAGATTCACAAAGAACGTCATCAATGCATCTGTCACCCGTTCGGGCTGGTAGAATATTTTATGGCAAGCGACCACTACGGGCAGTTGCTCTCCGGTGAGTGTGGCCAGCCGCTCCTCCACCGCCTGACCCACCTTGACAATGTCGGTGCCCGAAGCGGCGGCAACGGCAATGCCAAGAGCCGGTTCACCGTTGTATTTCATCTGATTCCTTACCGGATCGGCATAACCGCTCTCCACACGGGCAATGTCGCACAATCGCAACTGGTCGTCCTCGTGTCCCTGAATAATCATCTGACCTATTTGTTCTTGGGTGCGGAATTTGTCGGCAACCGTCACTCTCACGCGGTTGTCGCCACTCGTGTAGTATCCGGCGTAATATACATCGTTATGTCCCTTCAGCGTGGTCAGTACTTCGGCAGGCGACACACCTAATGAGGCCATCTTCTCCGGCAAAAGCGATATGTTGATGGCACGCTCCCGCTCGCCGTAAACCAACACCCGCCCCACCCCGTCGAGATTGGTCAGCTCGCGTTGGATAAGCGTGGCGTAGTCGGATAGCTCCTGCTCGGTGTAGCCCTTCCCCGTCAGGGCATAAAACATGCCATAGACAAGGTTGAAATCGTCCTGCACCCTGACCGAAGTGCCATCGGGCAAGTCCGGAGCGATGTCGTTTACCCTTCGGCGGAGCATGTCCCAGCATTGCTCCAACTCATCATCTTTCGTCGTCGGGTGCAACTCCACCTGCAATATGGCCACATCGCTACGCGACCAACTCTGCACACACTTCACATCCCCTATCGTGCGGATGACACGCTCCAACGGGTCTGTCACCTCCAGCTCCATCTCCGTGGGCGATGCGCCCGGACGGGTGGCCACCACCATGGCCATCTTGACCTTTATTTCGGGGTCCTCCAACTTGCTCATCTCGTAGGCGGTACGAACGCCTCCCAGCAGAAGCACGGCTATGAGGAACCACACAAGGCGCTTGTTGTCGAAAGCCCACTTGCCAACATCAATCATAGCAATCCTCCCACGTTTGTTTTGCTTGCCTGTGGCAAAGGTTTCACTTGCTGATTCTCTCTGAGCTTGTCCACCCCTGCAGATACAACTATTTCACCCGCTTCCAATCCGGATGTGACAGTGGCAGTGCCATCCGTGTGAAGTTGCGTCATACCTATCGGACGCTTTACGACCTTGTCTCCCGCAAGAATCCACACATAGTCGGAGCCATCCTCATGGAAAATGGCATTCGCAGGTATCTCCACCACATCGTCGGACGTGGCACGAAACCCGACCTCGACCATGGCCGACATACCCACCGACGGCTGCTCCTCCATCGACGAAGGCAATGCAAGCCGCACGGCGTACAATTGATTGGAATTGACATTGGGCGAGATGCAGACAAGGCTGAGTGGCACCGCCTCCTTCAAGAAATCAAACTTCACCTTGAACGATGCGACATCCCCCCACCGACGAAAAGCTGATGAGGGGATAAAAATCTCTACCTCAGGCATTGACGACGAGTACATTGTCACCACAGGCATACCCACACCGACCACCGCAGGGGGGTCGAACAGGCAATGCTTGACGTAGCCGTCAAAGGGGGCATACAGTTTTGTGTCGGCAAGCTGATTTTGGGCATATTCGCGCTTCGCCGTCATCTGTTGCAAGCCATAGCGGGCTTTGTCGTAATCAGAAGCCGTCGCCACACTATCGGCATACAAGGCAATGACGCGCTCCGCTTCGGCATTCACGCGTTGCCACTCAGCCTCCACCGCCTGCAACTGAATCGCATAATCACGGGGGTCGATTTCCGCCAACAGCTCCCCTTGTCGGACATGCTTCCCCTCTTGGGCAAACACCCGCATCAGTTCGCCGCTCACCTTGAATGCCAGGTTGACCTCCTCGGCCGCCTTCACCCGCGCAGGAAATTGCAGATAGTCGGGCAAAGTGGCGGTTTTCACCGTGTCACACTTCACCCTCACAATGGCCGCCCCCTCATCGGGCCGATGGCCGCAACTAACGACGTTTGCCGCCAGCCACATCGCCATAAGATAATAGATATATCGCCGCATATATTGATGAATCTATACATCAATATGTATGAAAGATTGTGCAAATATGTTCGATTGTGCGGCGTAAAGGTCGGACTAATTAGGAATATTTAAGTTCCACTTACCTTAATAATATCAGACACGAATTTTCTCGCTTTGCCCAAGGAATTTCACGGATTGTCTATAACCGTTCGGGTATATAAATCCGTGCAATCCATGCAATCCGTGCCTAAAAACAGCATCAATCTATCAGTAACCGGCGGGCAAACTCCCAAACAATGATGCCTGCCGTGACGGAAACATTCAGCGAGTGCTTCGTGCCGAACTGGGGAATCTCGATGCACCCGTCGCACATGTCCACCACCTCCTGCTTCACACCCTTCACCTCGTTGCCAAGGACGACGGCATATTTCTGCCCCTTGTCCAGCTCCATATCCTGCAACAGGGTGCTTCCCTCGCATTGCTCGATGGCAAGCACCGTGTAGCCCGCCTCGTGCAAGTGGCGGACGGCCTCGCGCGTATCCTTATAGTAGGTCCAATCCACCGTGTCCTCAGCACCCAAGGCCGTCTTGTGAATCTCCGGTTGTGGCGGAGTAGCCGTAATGCCACACAAGCAGATGCCCTCCACGCGGAAAGCATCGCTGCTACGAAACACCGACCCCACGTTGTGAAGGCTCCTCACCTCGTCCAACACCACCACTAAAGGCAGTTTCTCTGCCCGCTTGAACTCCTCCGCACTGATGCGGTTCATCTCCAATATACTCAGTTTTTTCATATTGGGTGCAAAGGTAGTACAAATTGAACGGAGAACAAAACAAATGAGTTTGTTTTTCCTTTACATTATTTGGTAATAATTTCTGTATAGCCATTTTATTCCTACTTCATCGAAGTTAGAGGTCGCATATTATGAAAGCGAAAAGAAGCCAGTAACAAAATGAGTGGAGCAATTGTATAAAAAGGACATTTCCCGCCTTCCTCTCCTAAATATCCGCAGAAGCGTAGGAGAATTTCTGTTCATATACACCTGGAAAAGTCACTGAACTTTGAACCTGCCTAAGATAGGTAGCGCTTCGGAATAAAAAACAAATGAAATTGTTTTGTTCTACGCTCAGTTTGCACTATCTTTGCACCCGCATAATATATAATAAGGTGTAATCACATAAAAAACAAACAATATCCGCTATGGAATATAATTTCAGAGAAATTGAAAAGAAATGGCAACAACGGTGGGTGGAACAGAAGACCTACAAGGTGGCCGAAGATGACACGAAGAAGAAATTCTATGTACTGAATATGTTCCCCTATCCGTCGGGAGCAGGATTACACGTGGGTCATCCGCTGGGATACATCGCCAGCGACATCTACGCACGCTACAAGCGCTTGCAGGGATTCAACGTGTTGAACCCCATGGGATACGATGCCTACGGACTGCCCGCCGAGCAGTATGCCATACAGACGGGACAACACCCGGCCGTGACGACCGAGGCAAACATCAACCGCTATCGCGAGCAGTTGGACAAAATCGGTTTCTGCTTCGACTGGGACCGCGAGGTGCGCACCTGTGAGCCGGGCTATTACCACTGGACACAATGGGCCTTCCAGCAGATGTATGAGCACTTCTATTGCAACACGTGCCAGAAGGCTATACCCATCAGCAAACTGGTGGAGCGCTTTGCCGAGAAGGGTACCGAAGGACTGGACGTGGCACAGAGCGAAGAGCTGACCTTCACCGCCGAGGAATGGAAGGCCATGACGGAAAAGGAACAACAGGAAATCCTGATGAACTACCGCATCGCCTACTTGGGCGAGACGATGGTGAACTGGTGTCCCGCACTGGGCACCGTGCTTGCCAACGACGAGGTGGTGGACGGCGTGAGCGAACGCGGCGGACACCCCGTGGTGCAGAAGAAGATGCGCCAATGGTGCTTGCGCGTGAGTGCATACGCCCAGCGCCTGCTGGACGGATTGGACAACATCGACTGGACAGACTCACTGAAAGAGACACAGAAGAACTGGATCGGACGCTCGGAGGGTGCTGAGATTGTGTTCAAGGTGAAGGATTCGGACGTGGAGTTCACCATCTTCACCACACGTGCCGACACAATGTATGGCGTGACCTTCATGGTATTGGCTCCTGAAAGCGAACTGGTGGCCCAGCTGACTACCCCCGGACAGAAGGCTGAAGTGGAGGCTTACCTTGACCGCACGAAGAAGCGCACCGAACGCGAGCGCATCAGCGACCGCAAGGTGACGGGCGTGTTCAGCGGCTCGTATGCCATCAACCCCTTCACGGGCGAAGCCGTGCCGGTGTGGATCAGCGACTATGTGTTGGCCGGATATGGTACGGGTGCCATCATGGCCGTGCCTGCCCACGATAGCCGCGACTATGCCTTTGCCAAGCACTTCGGACTCCCCATCGTGCCGTTGGTGGAGGGTTGCGACGTGAGCGAAGAGAGCTTCGACGCCAAGGAGGGAATTGTCACCAACTCGCCCAAGGCGGGCGTGGAGCCTTATTGCGACCTGGTGCTCAACGGACTCACCATCAAGGAGGCGATTGCCGCCACTAAGAAATATGTGAAGGAACACGGACTTGGCCGCGTGAAGGTGAACTTCCGCTTGCGCGATGCCATCTTCAGCCGCCAGCGCTACTGGGGTGAACCCTTCCCCGTGTACTACAAGGAGGGTATGCCCTACATGATTGACTCGGCCAAGCTGCCGCTGGAATTGCCGGAGGTAAGCAAGTTCTTGCCTACCGAGACGGGCGAACCTCCCCTCGGCAACGCCACCAAATGGGCGTGGGATGTGCAGAAGGGCGAAGTGGTGGACAACGCACTCATCGACAACGTGAACGTCTTCCCCCTCGAACTGAACACCATGCCGGGCTTTGCCGGCTCAAGTGCCTACTACTTGCGCTATATGGACCCCCACAACACCGAAGCACTGGTGAGCGAGAAGGCCGACAACTATTGGCAGAATGTTGACCTCTATGTGGGTGGTACCGAACACGCTACGGGACACCTGATTTATAGCCGTTTCTGGAACAAGTTCCTCTATGACCTGGGCGTAAGCGTGAAGGACGAGCCTTTCCAGAAACTGGTCAACCAGGGTATGATTCAGGGACGAAGCAACTTTGTATATCGCATCAAGGACACCAACACATTCGTCAGCCTCGGATTGAAGGACCAGTACGACGTGACTCCCCTGCACGTGGACGTGAATATCGTGAGCGCCGATGTGCTCGACGTGGAGGCCTTCAAGGCTTGGCGCCCCGAGTACAACGATGCTGAGTTCATCCTGGAAGATGGCAAGTACATCTGCGGATGGGCCGTAGAGAAGATGTCGAAGTCGATGTTCAACGTAGTGAACCCCGACATGATTGTGGAGAAATATGGTGCCGACACACTGCGCATGTATGAAATGTTCCTCGGCCCTGTGGAGCAGAGCAAGCCGTGGGACACCAACGGAATCGACGGTGTACACCGCTTCTTGAAGAAGTTGTGGAGCCTCTTCTATAGCCGCACAGGAGAATACCTGCCCACCGACATCGAGCCGACAAAGGAACAGCTGAAGAGCATCCACAAGCTCATCAAGAAGGTGACGGGCGACATCGAGACATTCTCATACAACACTAGCATCAGTGCCTTCATGATTTGCGTGAACGAACTGACTCAGCTGAAGTGCCAGGGCAAAGAGGTGTTGCGCCTGCTGACGGTGCTCATTGCCCCCTTCGCACCGCACTTGGCAGAGGAACTTTGGGAGATGCTTGGAAGCACAACGAGCGTGTGCGATGCCCAGTGGCCCGTATGCAACGAGTCTTACCTGGTGGAAGACACCGTGAAGTACACCATCTCGTTCAACGGAAAGGCACGCTTCACATTGGAATTCCCCGCCGATGCTGACAATGCTACGATTGAAAGCACCGTGATGGCCGACGAGCAGAGCCAGAAATGGATTGAAGGAAAAACTCCGAAGAAGGTCATCATCGTACCAAAGAAAATTGTGAATATAGTGCTGTAAACAGACCCTCCACTCTCAAGGGAGGGGAGTAAATAGACAGACGTATGAAAACAGATAAACAAGGCAATTCACTCCCCTCCCCTGGGAGGGGTAGGGGGGTGGGTCTCTTTTGGCGCGAGACTAAAGACTACATCACCATTACCTTGGGACTGATGGCCTACGCCTTGGGATGGTGTCTTTTCTTGCTGCCCTATCAGATAACTACGGGAGGCGTGACGGGTATCTCGGCCATCATCTACTACGCCACGGGCATCGAGATGCAAATCTCCTACTTCATCATCAATGCCGCCTTCTTGGCCGTAGCCCTCTACGTGTTGGGATTGAAGTTCTGCCTGAAGACCATTTACTCGGTGACTGTGCTGACCTTCTTCCTCGACATCTTCCAACAGATGATGAAGAATCCCGAGACGGGCGAATTCCTGCAGATAATAGGTCCCGGACAAGACTTCATGGCTTGTGTCATAGGTGCCATCTTTTGCGGAGTGGGCATCGCAGTGGTGTTCATCGTGGGTGGAAGCACAGGAGGAACCGACATCATTGCCGCCATCGTGAACAAGTACAAAACCGTCTCCTTCGGACGCATGATAATGGTGTGCGACATCGTCATCATCTCCTCGTGCTACTTTGTATTCGAGGATTGGCGCCGCGTGGTGTTCGGCTTCGTCACACTCATCATCATTAGCGTGGCCATCGACTACATTGTGAACAGTGCCCGACAGAGTGTGCAATTCCTCATCTTCAGCAAGAAGTATGAGGAGATAGGCGAAGCGGTGATGACAGAAGTGAACCGCGGAGTGACGGTGTTGGACGGCACAGGATTCTATAGCAAACAACCCGTGAAGGTGCTGTGCGTGTTGGCCAAGAAGAGCGAGGCCATCCACATCTTCCGCTTGGTGAAGGACATTGACCCGGGTGCATTCATCTCGCAAAGCAACGTGGTGGGCGTGTATGGCGAAGGATTTGACCAAATAAAAGTAAAGAGCAAGAAGAAATGATTTTCGTAACGAACAATCCCCATAAATTGCAAGAGGTGGGCGCTATGCTTGACGGGAAAATCGCCCTAAAGAGTTTGCGTGACATAGGTTGCACCGACGATATCCCCGAAACGGACGACACCCTGGAGGGAAATGCCCTGATGAAAGCACGCTACATCCACCAACGCTACGGAGGCGACTGCTTTGCCGACGACACCGGCTTGGAAGTGGCCGCCTTGGACGGACGACCGGGCGTGTACTCTGCCCGCTATGCCGGCTCCGGACACGACTCGGAGGCCAACATGCAGAAACTTTTGACCGAAATGGAGGGAAAAAGTGACCGCCGTGCACAATTTCGCACCGTTATTGCGTTAATAAAGGAGGGACGGGAATACCTCTTCGAAGGCATCGTCACCGGCCACATCATGGAAGAGCGCGAAGAGGGCGAAGGCTTCGGCTACGACCCCATCTTCTGCCCCGACGGCTACGAACACTCCTTTGCCCGACTGGGCGACGAGGTGAAAAATCGCATCAGCCATCGTGCCCGTGCAGTGGAGAAGCTGGTGGAGTTCCTGAAAACTTAAAATTCATAACTAAGGATTAAAAACGTGAAACGACTTACACTGATTCTGCTGACCTTCTTTGCCATCGGATGGCAAACGATGTACGCCCGTCTTCCTCTTGGCGAATGGCAGGCATTCATGGCTTACGACAAAGCCTCCACTTGCACCTATTTCAACGGAAAAGTGTATGCTGTTTCGGAAGGTTCACTCTTCTCTTTCGACCCTGAAGATGAAAGCATCCAGACCTTCGACATCGTGTATCCCATGAGCGACGTGGGAATCACGCACTTGGCCACATGTTCCGCAGAGAAGAAGCTGCTCATCGTCTATGAAAACGGAAACATCGATCTGATGGACGAACAAGAAGAGGTGTACAACATTACCGACTTGAAAAACAGCCGTGTGACCGACAAGACGGTGAATAACGTAAACGTACAGGGAAACAAAGCCTACTTGAGCACCAACTTCGGTATTGTAGTATTAGACATTGCCAAACGTATCATCAGTACGACCTACACACTCGACAAAGCCATCGTGGCTACAACCGTGAAAGAAGACTACCTGATAGCGGCCACTACCCCCGGAGACGGACTCTACTATGGCAAGCTGACGAGCAACCTGTTGGAAAAGGACAATTGGACACAGATGATGACAAACACCTTCACCCAGTTGAAGACAGTAGGAGAAACTATCTACGCCTGCATCCCCAAACAAGCATTGCTGACCATCGACCCATCCAATCACTCCTATAAACCGATAGTAAAGGACAACTTCACCTTTCTTGAAGAGGTGAACGGACAATTATTGGCAGGAAATAAAGAAGGAAAACTTTACCTTTTCGATTCACCCACACAATACAAACAAATTGAGATTCCCTATGGAATGACCGACATCTGCTACGGAAACTCCACCTACTGGATAGCCGGTACAAAGGAAAAACTCAGCGGTTACAAACTATCCGACAATCAATTGGAGCAAACCGTCAGTTCCATTTCATTGGATGCTCCTCGCCGCAATCTCTTCTACCAGATGTTCATGCACAATGGAAAACTCTACACGTGTGGAGGAGGACTGTTCTATATCCCTTATTACAATCCGGGCACCATCCAAGTATTGCATGAAAACGGTAAATGGCAAATCTATCAAGAAGAAGGTATAGTGGAAGCTGCCGGAGTGAAAAAATACGATGACATTGCATCCATCGCCGTAGATCCTTTCGACGAAACACACTTGTTTGCCGCTTCCTCTCTTTACGGTGTCTATGAGTTCCAAGATGGAAAGTTCATGAATCTCTACACACCTCAAAACAGCTCCATCCAACCCGATTACCGATACAACCATATTATTTATCCCAACGGTGTCAAATTTGACTCTGAAGGTAATCTGTGGATTCTCTGTGCAGGTGGTACCGATGCTATTTCCATCTATACGCGAGAGAAGAAATGGATTACACTTCACTACGACAATTTTAGCCAGAAAGAAACCTTACGCGGTACTTTTTTTGATAGTCGCGGATGGATGTGGGCCGTCACTCCCCATTTCGATTATAACGGTGTATTCATGCTCAATACCCACGGTACATTGGAAGACACTTCCGACGATGAATCACTCTTTATGAACCGATTCTACAATCAGGATGGTACCCTTATGGAGTATCACCAGGTGCATTGTGCCGTAGAAGACAAAGAGGGAGTCATCTGGTTAGGAACCACCAACGGCCCTTGGCTAATCAGCAATCCTACCCAATTGATGGACGCACAAAAAAGTACTGTCACCGTCACCCAAGTGAAGGTACCCCGCAACGACGGTACCAATTTGGCCGACTTTTTGCTTGAAGGAGTTACTGTGTACACCATAGCTATAGATGGAGCTAACCGTAAATGGGTGGGCACAGAGAAAAACGGTGTCTATCTTCTCTCTTCCGACGGATTGGAGGCCATCCACCATTTTACTACCGAAAACAGCCCCTTGCCTTCCAACGAAATCTATAGCATTACTACCAATGAAGCTACAGGTATGGTCTATATCGGCACCAATAAAGGATTGGTAGCTTATCAGAGCGATGCCACCGAAGCACAACCTTCGTTCAACGAAAGTCGTGTTCGTGCCTATCCCAATCCCGTCCGCCCCGACTATCAGGGCTACATCCGCATCGATGGCTTGATGATGAATTCCCAAGTGAAGATTACCGACTCGTATGGCAGCATCGTTCATGAAGGCACCTCAGTAGGCGGCTCCTTCTCGTGGAACGGACGCAATGCCCAAGGACGCCGCGTGGCCTCAGGCGTCTACCACGTCATGGCCACCGACGAAGAGGGACAAGAAGGAGTGGTAACAAAGATAGTGATGATTAAGTAGAGTAGAGAGAGAGCAGAGTTCTTTCATTCCTCATCACAATCTCAATAGCATAAACTTACTAATCGTATAACCTTATCACAACAATCGCTTTATTGCATCCAGCTTGTTCAGTGCCTCCAAGGGTGTCAGGCTGTTTACGTCGAGGTTAAGCAATTCGTCGCGGATTTGACAAAGAACGGGGTCGTCCAACTGGAAGAAACTCAGTTGCATACCTTCGCGTTCGGTGGCCACTTCGTTGAGAGGTTTCACGCTGATGTCCTGTTGACGATTGTCGCGCTCCAATTGGCCGAGTATCTGTGTGGCACGTTTCACAATGCTGCCGGGCATACCGGCCAGTTTGGCTACGTGGATACCAAAGGAGTGTTCGCTTCCGCCACGCTCCAGTTTGCGAAGGAATATGACTTTTCCGTCCACCTCGCGCACCGACACGTTGTAGTTCTTGATGCGGGAGAAGGAGGCTTCCATTTCGTTCAGTTCGTGATAGTGTGTGGCAAAGAGGGTGCGTGCCTTGGCTCGCGGATGTTCGTGGATGTACTCCACAATGGCCCAAGCGATGGAGATACCGTCGTAGGTGGATGTGCCTCGTCCCAACTCGTCGAACAACACCAGGCTTCGTGATGAAAGGTTGTTCAGGATGTCGGCTGCTTCATTCATCTCCACCATGAAGGTAGATTCACCGACCGAAATGTTATCACTGGCTCCAACGCGGGTGAATATCTTGTCCACCAATCCGATGCGTGCACTCTCGGCCGGCACGAAACTACCCGTCTGTGCCAACAGGGTGATGAGCGCCGTCTGGCGGAGTAGGGCACTCTTACCGGCCATATTCGGTCCTGTAATGATGATTATCTGCTGGTTATCGGTGTCGAGCTTCACGTCGTTGGCCACGTATTTTTCACCGACGGGCATTTGTCGCTCGATGACCGGATGGCGTCCTTGGCGGATGTCCAACACATCGCTATCCTCCACCACGGGGCGCACGTAGCGGTTCTCCATCGCCACGGTGGCCATGCTGAGCAGGCAATCGAGCTGAGCCACGGCCGTGGCATTCACCTGTATGGCCGGTATGAAGTCCGACACGGCCAACACCAGCTCCTGGAAGAGGCGGCTCTCCAAGGCAAGTATCTTTTCTTCCGCGCCCAATATTTTTTCTTCGTATTGCTTCAGTTCCTCAGTGATGTAGCGTTCGGCGTTCACCAACGTCTGCTTGCGTATCCACTCGGGAGGCACCATTTCCTTGTAGGTGTTGCGCACCTCGATGTAGTAGCCGAAGACGTTGTTGTAGCCAATCTTCAGGCTCTGTATGCCCGTGCGCTCCACTTCGCATTGTTGCATCTCCAGCAGGTATTCCCTGCCACTGTAGGCGATGCGTCGCAATTCGTCCAGCTCGTTATTCACTCCATCGGCTATCACTCCGCCTTTGGCAATCAGTATGGGCGGGTCGCTCTTCACCTCCCGCTTGATGCGTTCCTTTATCGTCTGGCAAGGATTCAGTTGCTCGCCCAACGTGCGCAAACTGTCGTTTCCCTCCTCCATGCAGAGGGTGCGGATGGGTTCGATGGCTTCGAGTGCCACGCGCAACTGCACCATTTCGCGCGGATTCACACGACCCACGGCCACCTTCGAGATAATGCGCTCGAGGTCGCCGATGTGGGTGAGCAATGTGCGCACCTCTTCGCGCATGTCGGGATGGCGGAAGAAGTGCTCCACCACCTCCTGACGTTGCACAATGGGCGCCACGTCTTTCAAAGGGAACACCAGCCACCTTTTCAACATGCGTGCGCCCATGGGGCTGATGGTGCGATCCACCACGTCCAGCAGGGTGGTGCCTCCCTCGTTCATCGAGCCCACCAGCTCCAAGCTACGGATGGTGAACTTGTCCATCCTCACGTGGCGGTCTTCCTCGATGCGACGAAGGCTTGTGATATGTTTGATCTGGGTATGTTGCGTTATCTCCAGGTATTGCATGATGGCACCTGCGGCGATGATGCCGCTTTGCAGATGCTCCACGCCGAATCCCTTCAGGTTCTTCGTCTCGAAGTGGCGCGTCAATCGATCGCGTGCCTGTTGCAAGGTAAACACCCAATCGTCCAGCTGATAGGTGAAGTATTTGGTACCGAAGGCAGCTTCAAATTGCTCTTTCCGCCCACGCTCATAGAGGATTTCCTTCGGAGCAAATCCGGCCAACAGTTTGTCGATGTAATCCGTCGTTCCTTCGGCCGTAAGGAATTCTCCCGTCGAGATGTCGAGTAGAGCCACACCCGTCACACCTTTTCCCCAATGCACAGCTGCCAGAAAGTTGTTCTCCTTATAGCTGAGCACATTGTCCTGTGTGGCCACGCCCGGTGTCACCAATTCCGTAATGCCACGTTTCACCAGTTTCTTGGCCAGCTTCGGGTCTTCCAACTGGTCACAGATGGCCACGCGCTTACCTGCCCTTACCAATCGGGGCAAGTATGTGTCCAGTGCATGATAGGGGAATCCGGCCATTTCCAACGAAGCCGCTTGTCCGCCATTGTTACGCTTTGTCAGTGTAATACCCAATATCTCAGACGACACCACGGCATCTTCGCCGTATGTCTCGTAGAAGTCACCACATCGGAAAAGCAACACCGCATCCGGATGCTTTGCCTTGAAATCATAGAATTGCTGCATCATGGGGGTCAGTTCCCCCGCTTTCTGTTTGGCCACCGTTATTATTGGATATTATCGGGTTTCGTAATAAATGGGAAACAAAGGTACGGAAAAAATAAGAATATGTGGCAATGAATGAAGATAAATTTGCGAAACAGGTTTCAAAAATTAAGATGTTACGATTTCTTTGGCCTTTTCTTTCATCTCCTCCACAGCTTGCGAGGGCACTTTCTCCTTCATTTCAAGAATCCGATAAGCCATCTCCTTGGCCATTTCGGGACGGTTACATGCCGGTGAGGCATACATCATCATTTCCAAGTAGAGCGGATAGAGGCGGTTGGGCAGTCGGTTGTAAGCCTGCCTGTAGAGTGCGGCCGCTTGGTCAAATTGCCCCAGGGCCTCGCAGTTCTTTCCCTGTATATTCAGTATCATCGGGTCGCCACACAGCCGTTCCGCCTCCTGCAATATGCGGTTCGACTCCTCATAATGCCCCGTCTGGTACAGTGCCCGTCCGTATTCAAACAGATAGTTGTGGTTCCATCTCATCCGTTCGTACAGCGGTGCATAGTCCTCACACACCACACTGTACGCCTCCATGTGGTACAGTGTACGTGCATTCCGCCACTCCTTCGCAGCCTCGTGGCGTGTTTGCCAGATTTCCGCATTCTTCATTCCCCAATAGAGAAGGGGCACAAGAACAACAAGCGACCATCGTAGGGACATGTCATCTTTGCTCTCTCCTCCTTTGGGGGAGCAGGAGGGGGCTACCACCACCACCATCACAGCCGACAGGAAGTCCGGCAACTGCAACGGATACGCCGAGAAAGCGAACACCGCCACCGTCACCAGTGCCCCCGCCACACCGTATGCCCGCCTGCGCAGGGCACAGGCGAATGCCGCAATACCGATGGCCAGCATTCCCATCAGTCCGCCCACTCCATACCTCACTGCTACGGTCAGGTATTCGTTGAACGCATGTTCGGGCGTCCCCGCCACATGCCGTTCCCCCTCCGTACCCTGTCCGCTTGCGAAGTACCGCTCCTGTGCTTCGGCGTATGCCGTGGGGAATCCCTCTGCACCGTACCCCGTCCATGGCCGTTCGGCAATGGCCTGGCAGGCCACCTTCCACATCAGCAGCCGTCCGTTGGCCGAATCCTTTTTCAGGTGAAAAGCTCCCCATCCCACTCCGATGCAGAGCAGCAAAGCACCACCCGCTGCCACCAGTCGTTTACGACTTTGCAGCAGGGTACCACCCCATTCCCTGACGCTTCCCCATCGGTGCATCCCATAGACCGCAGCAGCTCCGGCAATGGCCGCTCCCCATGCCGAACGGCTCATCCCCGCAGGCAACAACAGCAGGCAGAGGACGAGAGTGAGGAGACAGAAGCCCCTTTTGGGGGAGTCGGAGGGGGCCAATAACCCATGCACCGCCAGCGGCACCCCCATCGCTATGAATCCGCTGAACGGCCCGGGATTGAGGAACGTCCCCGTGAAACGGTACAGCGCATGGTTCGACATCCCGTCGCCATACAGTTGGTTCAGTGCCACCACCGCCTCCCATATCACACACCCCATCAGCACAAACGAAGCCACGTCGGGCAACCGCCTCACCACTCTTCGCGGCATCAGCAGACAGGCCGTCCACAGCCCCGCCACCCCGATACTCCCATATCGGTAGAGCATCGCCCAAGCTCCGGCCTGTCCTGCATCGGCATTCAGTGCCTGCCCGTCAGCAAACAGTGGTTGCAGGATTAGGAAGATACCGCCAGCGAACAGTATCACCGCCCACACACTTAAAAACGTCTCCAACCCCTTGGCTTTGCTATGCAATAGGCCTTTTTCTCCCCATATTCTCATAAAAAAACAATCTAACCTTTGCTTTTCAATCTTTAACTTCTAACCTTTAATTCTTAACTTTTAACTTTTAATTTTTAATTTTTAATTCTTAATTTCCCCTATTCTTTCCCATCTCATTTCCCCCCATTCATCGATTGATTTCCAAATGCCCCACACACGGCCGACGATGTATTCCTCCGGCACTACGCCCCAATAGCGCGAGTCGCGCGAGTTCTCCATCTTGTCACCACTCACAAAGTAGTAGTTCTTTTGAAACGTATAGGTCGTTATTGGTTGGTCTCCGAGGGTAAAGGCGCTGTCGTTTACCTCTTTGAGTTTCTGCTGTTGCTCCCATTCAATAACAGGTTTATACAGATGAAAGCTCTTGCTGTTCATTTCGATGCATTCTCCCTCTTTGGGAATATAGTAAGGTCCAAAATTTCGGACTGTCCATCCTATCTTTTCTCTATAGGGATAGGCAGGTACATAGATGTTCCATTCTTTGCTTCTGCCTTCTCGGAATATTTGTTCCATGTACTCCTGTGCTTCCACATATCCCAACGGTTCATCCACGCCCCGCACCCGATAGTGCGAGTTCCGTATCTCCAAGGTATCTCCCGGCAGGGCGATGCACCGTTTCACATAGTAGAGCATTACATCAAATCCGATACTGTCCTGTCGTTCGGGATAAGGGAAATTAAATACCAGAATGTCGTTCCGCTTTACTTTTCCGAGTGCCGGTGTACGTCGGATGGTGAACCGTTCCTTATTAAAGGCCGGTTTCAGGTCGAACAATCGTGCCCCCATGGTGAACTTTTCTACCAAAATATGGTCGCCCTCCATCAATGCCGATTCCATGGAGTCTGATGGTACACGGAACGAGGCAAAGCAGAAAACTGAACCAATGCCGTATAACAGAGCCAATCCAAACAGACTCATCAATAGCCAGTAGAGGAGATTCAATAACCTGTATATGAACTTTTTTTTCTTTTTTCTAATCATAAGCGCACCGTCACATCTTTTGTCAGACCATCTTTCCAAGGATAATGAATGACGTGTTTCAGCACTTTGCCTGAAGCCGCTCTGTATATCGCTATCTTTTTCCATTTGGCTACAGGATTGTCGTAGATTCTCAGTGAAACACCTTTATTTATGAATCCATCCTCTTTCGAATCCAACGAATCAACACAAAGGTTTAACAAATCGTTATCGAATTGGTCTCCGATGAGGAACAAATTCTTTCTTTGTACAATTTTCTGGTTAACCAATGTATCAGCTAACAAAGGCATAGAGGCAAACAGGTAGTGCTCGTATTCCGAACGGATGGAATCAACCACAGCCCGGTATTCAGGAGAATGGTCTGCCGCACGATATACGTATGTAAACGGTTCACCGTATAAGTCGGCAATCACCATTTCCGATGAATGGAAAGGAGATTTTGTCCTTTTCCTGATATCCCGTTCTTTTCCTTCAAAAAAATCAAAAGCTTCCTCACCCACAATCACTACGTTGTAGAATTTCCCTGAATTCCTTTTGATGGAAAGTTCCAACGGTATGTCATACTGATGACAATCAGCCACCAAATCCTTGTACAATTGGTAAGGACTGTGTTCATCATAGGGATCTCCGTGTATCATCATTGGGATTCCTTTCAAATTCCTCAATCCGAGTTCGGGCATCCGTTTTCGGGACCATTCGTAAGGATGGTATATCTTGTATGCCGGAGCATACAATCCGATGGCTGCAAACAGTTTAGGGTTTTCAGTCGCCAAGCGCAAGGCCCGATATCCGCCACTACAGTTGGCATGCAGATACACGCGATTCTCATCCACAGGGTAGTGGTTCATCACCTCCTTGATGGCCAATTTGATTTCCGCCTCGGCCATCGGTGTCAGGTCTTCATCGTGATAGGTACGTGCCTCTGGCATCATAACGATGTATCCGTGCCTGTTCGCCTGTATCTGTGCTATGTTTACAGCCCATTGTCGTGCCAATTGCGGAGCGGCAAAGAAGTGGTGATGATTATCCACGTTCGGACGTATAATCACCACTAAAGGTAATTTCCTGTTTGTCGGCAGTTCATTGGGTGTCACCAACAGATAGCGTTGGACGCTTTCATCCAGTGGCGAACGGTATGTCATAAACTGCACATTGGACTCTCCCATCATATCTCCGGGTTTTCTGTTCAAATGCGCAAACAGATACTCCAACTGATAGCTGAGCGGTGAAATCTTGAATTGCCACCACCAGTCACCCGAACGGGTAGGGTGATGCAACAAAAAATTCAGTCGGTAGAGCACTTGGTCAATCTCCATCGCTCGTGAATGATTATCTGGCAGAGATTGGCGCAAGGCCACAAACTTGGCATAAGCATCATCATCCTTTCCACACAAAACAGGTTGTCTGACGGTAGTTCCTTCCATCGTCAAATGACACATGTAGGAGACATCTTTTTCCAAAGCAGGAACATGATAGGTAAAGGAGTCTTTCATCAGTGTAAAACTGTCTATCCTTTCTCCATAAGCATTGTACATTTCAAGAGTAACGGGACTATTCACCACATTCTGATGGGCATTGGTCAGCATAATGATTTCACTATCTGCATGTATCAAGGGGAAAATGATATTACCTGATTGACCTTCAGCAAACAGACGGGCTATATTCTTTTTGTCACACAGTTGAGCTTCAAACGAATGGTCATCACCCGACATCAAAACTTTTACCGTCAGCCGATTCTCTCCTTCTTTTAATGGCAATTGATAAATGTTCAGCCCTTGTATATCACGGCGTATTATGGTATCTCCATTTAACCATAAGTTCATTGGCATGACGCATTTCACCTCCAAATAGAGAGTATCTTTTTGGGGTAAGGTAATGCCTGTGAACAAATAACTTATTCTTTCATTTAGTGTACGTGTCGTGTCATTATAAGCCACATGGTACACCTCCTTCAAATCCAATTGATTGAATTGGGGAATATATTTCCCACTACTTTCTCGATGATGGACGGTATCGCAGCTTATCCGTTCCCGATAAAGAAACGGATAAACTGCCAAGCTGTCTCCCATCAAAGAATCTTCTTGGACGGAAATGCTTCCCCAGACATCCCATTCCAATAGAGGAAGAATAAGAGAACTGTCCTCCTCTACGATATAATTCGAATATACAGGCTGCCGTATCAGTCGTCCTTCATGGTGCGACACATACAACAATACATTCACTATTAACATGATAACAACGGCTATGTATGCAAACCGTTTAATTGATATGCTTCTGAACATGATGATTCCTCCCAATATTTATAATTCAATTATGAATGAGGTATGATATGATGCGCGTTGCAAACGCGTTATGCAGAACCTCTGCATTACAAATGCAGAGGGACAGGTTTTTATATTTAGTTCTCTGCCAACCTCTTCTTGTCGGCACAGTTCTTGGAACCGTCCAACAAACGGGGAGTCTTGCAGCGTCTCTTGCCCGTTCCGACTCAAAGTGTTATCTTTGCTCAGTTTTTACAACCTCCTTTCTTTTTTAGAGGAGTCGGGGATGGCGGAGGTTCTATAACTTAGTATCTACGTTTATTCAGGTTGGTTCTCTGCTTGGATGCTTTGCTTGTCTTTTTGGTCTTTTTATCTTATCTTCTTGATACGTAGCCCGCTACGCATCAAGAAGATAAGAAGAAAAATCCTCAAAAATCCGAAGCAAATCCTCACAAGCTAATTTATAGAACCTCCCTATAATCTCATTTTGTAGAGCACCAGATAAGGGTTTGATTCAGTATTTAATGACGACAGTTGCTTGTATGTCGTATATTTCGAAGGAATGGAGTCTTCTTTTAAATAATTATAGAACCAAGTATATTGATAAAACGTATTATCAGACAAGCATCTTGTGAGAGGTATCTTCTGATAAGCTTTTTCTCTCTTGTCTGCCCACTCCAATACGTTGATATTGCAAGCCTCATTTGTTCTCATGTCATACAAACCTATCATCAGATTGCCTTTTGCATGAAATGTCACATGGACAAGGGAATCAGAAATCAAAAAATCACCAATTTCTGTCACATACCTGTCGTTTGCTGATTCGAAATCTTCTGCAGAAGAAAGTAATTCATAGTCAACAAAATCAAACTGGACGAATGGCTGCATCATTCCATTTCTCAATTCATAAACCACTCCTTGTAAAGGATCTGTGAAAAACAACCTGTTCTCAGAACGGGTTATCTTTTCTCTGAACTTGTAACTTGCTATCAGGTCATTTGCATCCTTATACAATTCATATTCATTATCAAGAGAATTCAAAGCTATAGAAACGAGGCGAAATCCCTTGGTATAGTCTGTAGCAAATACATGCTTTCCACAGACATAGGCTTTTGCATACAATTGTGGCAGTCGTTCCTTTTTGATAAAAGTGCCATCTGCACTATTGAATGAAAGCAAAAAGCCTAAAGATGAATCATACATATACACAATCCCTTCTTGAATAGAAATTCCATTAATGGAAACATACTCATCAGGGCCAACTCCAAGACTTCCGAGTGAAAACTTATATTTCCCGCTTTTGTCAAAACAGAGTACAGGTTTTCCAAAACTATTGATTGCTATCAAATCGTCGTTTACCGCTACTTCTGTAATATCGCCCAATAAACAATATTCTGCCGTCTCAAGTGGGACAAACGTTATTTCACGAACAATGGAATCGTATGGATAAACATTATATTCATCCACATTGACAGCTATGTGATGTTTAGCTGCTGTTGGAACTTTTACATCTCCATTTCTTGCACAACTTGACAAAAACAAGAAACAAAGCATGAGGTAAAAAACAGAATGATGCATGCCTTTTAAATTTGATTATTACTATGATTGCATTGTGTATGACATTTCATCCAATCATCATCTGCAATACATTGTATGTTTTGTTTTTCTGTAGTGCTTAAACACTCTCCTTTATGACAATTTACCGTTTCAGCTTCTATTTCTCCTTTAAATTGTCCTTTTAATTCTGCCAATCTTCCTGATGTAAAAATCATTCCTACATCCACTGCGGCTGAAATCTCTCCACTTACAGATGTTACTTCAAGCATTTGGGCTATTCTGAATTTAAGAATCGTGTAAAATCCTTGAGAGACACCTTCTTCATTCTGCGCCAATGCTTCCACATTCGCCAATGCCAACTCTGACATATCGGACTTTGCTTGATTCATATACACATTATATCCGGCTACTGCCATCATTGCAACCACAAAAGTTGCACTTAAAATTTTCTTTTTCATTTTACTTTCTGTTTTTA
>CAZDAN010000003.1:0-24208 GCA_964503565.1 uncultured Bacteroides sp. | reverse complement strand
TCATAACCGACGAAAGAAAAATTAAAAATCGTATTTTTGAGGGTAAAAGTGTCCAAGAATTGGACACACTTTTTAGAGCAATACATACTTTACAACAAAAACAGCCTTCAAGGCTTCCGTTTGCGACCGACTCGGAGATTTTCCATTCTATAAAAAATCTTCTATACAATAATACCGTAAAAAAGTGGCAAACCATAGCAAAGAAAGAGAGTGTGCCTTTCGGGACACACTCTCTTGAGTATTTTATTCCAAGTTATTACACCACCAACATTAGAAGAACAAATAGCGCTCGTCCTTCACGTTGGCACCCATATAGAGATCATTCATGAAACGTGTAGCAGCACGGGCAGCTACAGCGTTCAACTTGCCTTCTTCGGTTTCGGCATTGAACTGACCGGCCTGTGTATTGTCTTCCTTAGAGATAACCTGCATTACATATACACCGGCATTACCCTTGATGGGAGCGCTCAACTTGTTCAGCTCAACATTGGCTGCGTATGCGCCCAATACGGGTTCGCTACCGCGCGTAACAGATACATAAGTAGGAGCAGAGAAAGTGACGTGCTTGATTGTGTCAGTAACGACATTGGCAATGGCCTTGGCATCGCTGATGCTCTTGACATTGCTCAACTCAGCCATCAGTTTCTCGGCTTTCTTGTTGCGGATAACCTCAGCCTTCAGTTCGTTCTTCACCTTTTCGAAAGGAGCATAACCCACTTTGTTGATTCCAGTAACGGCTACCACAAGCATATGATTGTTTTCGCCACACTCATAGAGGGGTGAAACGTCACCTTCTTCAGCCTCGAAGACCCACTTCAATGCTTCGCGAGTGCCGGCAATGTTGCTTACATTGTGTTCACTGCTCATGAAGTTCTTGCGCTCGAGCAGACGGTAACCGCTCTCCTCGGCATTTGCCTCAAGGTCGGCCAAAGTCTTGTTGGCGGCAATGAACTGGCTGAAGTTGTTGTACGCCTTGTTATAAGTTTCTTTGCTGAAGTCAACGGGACGCTTGATAACTGCAACCTGATACTTGTCGGTCATAGCCTTGCGGTCGAGTACCTGAATAACGAGGTTGACCAAACCAAGGTCGAGGTTCTTCAACTCGTTCTTGGCCATCTTATTCAAAGTGTTGATGAGTGTTGCATTTTCGGCCTCTACGGGCATACCTTCGTACTGTGCACCAGAAACCCAGATGCTCTGTCCGTCCTGACCATACTTCTTAGCCAATTCAGCGAAATCGGCTCCGCCTTTAATAGCTGTATAAATACTGTCAGCCAATGTATTGGTGGCAGCCTCATCGTCAGCAACAACTTGAATCAAACGATACTGAACAGAGTCGGGTTCGTTCACCTTGGCTATTACCTTGAAAGCATTAAACGAATCGTCGGCACGGTTGTAGTAAGGAGCTGAAACAACACCAATCTTGGCAGTATCGAGCTTGTTGGCAATGTCGCGGGGATAGGCGCTACTCTTTACAGGTACCTCAGAGAAAAGAACGGTTGAACCGGTACTACGGATGAAGGGAGCCAACTCTACATCAGCTGCAGCCAACTGCTGGGCATACTCGGTCACCTCGCTTTCGAGCTGGTTGCGGTCTTCCTGACTTGCACTAACCAGAACATCGATGTACTTGATATCGCGGGTTTCGGCTTGCTGCTTATACATTTTCTTCTTTTCATCGTAGAGTTTCTTGATGTCGCTATCGCTTACGCTGACAGCAGAATCGGCCATAGCAGTGTAGGGGATTGCAGCCACAAGCAGATTCATACTGCTCTTTGCAGCCTCATAAGAATCCTTTGCAGACACAGGATTGGTAATCATAGAGTTGCTTACCAACGCCTGATACTTCTCCATCAACAGGCTCTGACGGAGAGTCTTCTCGATGAAGTTCCAATAGTTGTTCATTGACAAATAGTACTCGGCGTACTGCTGAGGCAACTGGTTCATATCCATGGTGGCCACTTCATTCAAGAACTTCTTGAGCATATCAACATCGAAAGCTCCGGTCTGAGGATTGCGGAAAGGAGTCTGTTGCAACAAAGGATGAGAACCTACTGCAAGGACAGCCTTCAATTCAGCATCTGTTACCTGCAAGCCCAATTCGGCCGCTTCTTTCTCAAGGATTTTAGATGAAACCAAAGTGTTCCATACCTCATCCTTAATCTGAGTAAGTTCAGTGTCGCTGACAGCGTTCACCTGACGACTGAACTTGTAAACCTCGGTGTATTCATCCACCAACTTCTGATAATCCTGAGCTGAAATCTTTTCTCCGTTGATTTCACCTACGTCCTGTTTGCCCGTGTGGGGCTGCAATGCTTTCCATGCGTCTCCTGCTACGAAGGCAAAGAGTGCAAGACCAATGATAATGACCAACAGGGGGCCTTTGCTTCTAATCTTTTGTAATGTTGCCATTTTGATTTTAATGTTATTATTATTATTATTATTTTCTCTATTTCTGCAATTAGCGCACGAAGGTACAAAAAACCATTCATGTAACCTACATTTTTGAAGAAAAAATGCACTATTCGACCACTTTAAGGCGTACAAGTTCGATTTTTGTGGCCGACATTTTGATAATTTTGAAATGAAAGTGCCCAAAAGTCACCACTTCATGCAACTTTGGAAAACTCTGATAATGGTGAAGAATCAGCCCGCCGAGCGTGAGGTAATCATCGCTCTCGGGAAGGGCCAGATCAAACATTTCATTGACTTTCTCAATCTCTAACCGGGCTGAAAGAACATACTCGTCCTCGCCCAACCTTTTGGCTATGTAGTTGGAAGTATCGTGCTCGTCTTCTATTTCCCCCAAAATCTCTTCCACCAAGTCTTCCAATGCCACAATGCCAGACGTGCCTCCGAATTCATCAACGACAACGGCCAATGTCTTCTTCTGTTGCATAAACAACTGCATCAGTTTCTGAGCAGCCATGGTTTCAGGCACGAAAGGAATCTGACTGATATGCTCCTTCCAACTATCAGCATGGCGGAACATTTCGGAAGAATGAATGTAGCCGATGATGTTATCTATACTCTCTTTATAAACAATGATTTTAGAGATTCCGGATTCGATGAAGTGAGAAGTCAACTCATCCAACGAAGCCTCAATGTCCACCGCAATAATCTCGGTACGAGGAACGATACAATCGCGTATCTTTATGCTGGAGAAATCGAGGGCATTCTGAAAGATTTTCACTTCGGTTTCAATGTCCTCCTCGCTTTTGCTCTCGATACTTGATTGGATGAAATAGTCAAGATCCACTTTTGTGAAAGCAAATTCTGAGGCATCCTTATCGAAACGGACTCCCACCAGACGCAGTATTCCATTGGACAATGCCGAAGCAAATCTTGATATCGGGAATAATACGATATAACAGATGAAAGCCGGGACGGCAAACAACTGCAAGGTCTTGTTCGGATTGATTTTGAACAGTGTCTTGGGCATGAACTCTCCTGTCAGCAACACGATGAGCGTAGAAATTACAGTTTGGCTAAGTACCAGCAGAAATTCATTTTCAATGATTCCTTTCAACAGGTTCTGCTCAATAAGTTCGGCCATCAATATACCATAAATGACAAGAGCAATATTGTTGCCCACCAATTGAGTAGAGATGAAGTCGTTGGGACGTCTGTAAAATATGGAAAGAATGTGTGACGTTAGGTTACTGTTGACTTTCTCCAACTCAAATCGTAACTTGTTGGATGAAACAAAAGCAATTTCCATGCCTGAAAAAAAGGCCGAGAACGCTAATGTGATAATAACTTGTATGATGATGTCGCCCATAAATTCAAATAGAGTCAGTCACTAACGTGTCGTTCATTAAAGTATCATCGGTCAATGTGTCATTCACCCCTTCAGGAGAGTCTTCATCGAAATAGAAGATACCTTCTGTGTCGTGAATGACATAATCGGTCAACTGTTGGTTGGACTCAAAACCAAAACCAATGATAACCTTGTCGGCTTGCTCGATGCGTATTTTCTTATCCGAATAGACGGATTGTTTGTGTTCGTCCCAAAACAAGAGGTCGGTATCGAACTTCTCCTGCTTCAGGTTTTCGATGTGCACATTGCTGCGCAACTCCCAAAGTTTCTTTTTGTCGTAATAATAAGCCGTATCAGCCTGAATGGTTGCTTCGGCGGTAAAATTTTCGTTGAATTGTTCCAGATATACCCCCTTTTCAAAAGCCCAGAAAGGAGGGTCTAACTTATCATAGACGATCCACTCTTCGGCTATGATTTTATACCGGATGACTCCCGAATCTGAGATATAACTTTCCACTCCAATCGTGCGCATGACGGGCAACGAATCGCGGTTAGTGGCTGGTACCACCTTTCCTTTGCCCTGCCCCGTACAAGCAGGAAATAAAAGAAACATAACAGCGGCCCATACAGCCACTGTTATGTTTAAGCATATTTTAAATATTCTTATCCGCTGTTGGATTGCCATAAACAGATTAAATTGGTTATCTGATGGTTGTTGTTTCGCCAATCCAACCACCGATTGTCACATTGTCACCCTTCTTCAAGCCAAGGAAGAACAAGTCTTCAGGCTTCGGAGTATAGGCCGAATAGGCACCAATCAGTTTGTTCGCCTCTTCTGTCACGTTGGGGTCAACAGCTTTGGCACGCTGGAACTTGTCGATAGCAGCAAAGTAAGAACACTTGTTCATTGCAGGCTCGTCGCTCCACTTGGGGCTTGAAGCATACATCTGTCCAATCAGGATGTAAGGAGCGCCATAGCTTCCGTTCAGAGAAATGGCCTTGTTGGCGTATGTTTTAGCCTTACCCAACTGCTTGACAGAGAAAAGGATCTGTGCTGTAGTGAAGCAATATTCGGCCTTCTTGATATCATCAGTTTCCAATTCGATGGCCTGATCCATAAACTCGACAGCTTTTTCTGAATCACCTCTCTTGAAATAGCGGTTTGCGCATCCGGCAGCAGAACCGGCAGTTGGCTCAATATTGTGTGCGTATTCAGCTGCGGCCATATAGGCTTCCTGGTCTCTACAGCCGATCTTTGCCATTACAGCAACAACCTGCTTCAAATAATCCAAGTTCTCCTTGTTTGCTTCTACCTGAGGAGCATAAATGGCTTGCAGGCTTTCGCAGTTGGCAGCACCACTATTGATAAAATAGCCATCAATATTGGTTTTCACCTTGTCCCACATGTCTGCAATCTTCTCATAAGTAGCAGCATTGGCATCCCCCTTGGCAGCATTCTCCTTTGCGGCCTTGAATTTGGCTGCAGCCAAATCAGATGTTAACAGATAATCCTTTATAACCTGTTCCTTATGAGTTTCTTTCTTTTTTGCGATAGCCGAAGACACCTGCATCAAGTCAAGCATAATCTGATGTCCGGCACTGCTGGGTTCCATGTTCAACACTTCCAACAACATGGTATGAGCCTTTCCTGCATCAAGAGGCTTAGTGTAAACAATGTAGTCGTGAGACTTGCTTTCCAAAATGCTCATCTTAGTCAAGGGATGTTTACGGAAAGCATTAACGGCATCCAGGTATTCGATATGGCGGTCATACGTACCCATCAGTTCCTGCACCAATGCTTCTTTTTTCGTTGCATCAGTCTCGGCCTTGATGAGCGCACGCAAAATATCAGCACCGATTGAATACATGTCAATCCGGGCTGCAGGATGCTTATAGAACACATCTTTCCAGGGTCCGTATGCTTCGGCGAAATTTTTTGTCTTGATATGTTCCTGATACAAGCTGATGTTCTGCAGACACTTGATACTGTCTTCGCCATGACCAAATCGGTCAGATTCTGCAATCGTTTGCGCAGAAATACTTGTTGCACCAACAGCGAATGCAAACAAGAGGGATGTCATCTTTTTCTTCATGTTAGAATTATAGTTTTATGTTAGTTCTTTTATTTCATCTTCAGTTTTATCTGACTTTCTGTTTCACAAACCAGAGTTCGTTGAACGTCAAGCCCAAACTCAATCGCAGATAATTCTCGGTGAGTACCCCTTTAATCTGCGGATCAATCTTCACCCATTCTCCACTGATGCTGATAATGGAGCGTTGGCTCATCCGCCCCCATGTACTGATGGGGATGGTAAGTCCCACACCCACACCGTACTCACGTGCAGCCTCTTGTCCGTTCACTTTTACATAAGGTTTGGAATAGTAAGCACCAACGCGATATTTCATTTGCTTCAAAAGGCTGTTGGATGTAGGGTCTGGATAATATTGGGCACCTACCGAACATTTCAAGCGGTCGGCCAATTGTCCGTCTTTACCAAAAAAGCGCGTTTCACTGAATTTCTGGAGCAAGACATCGGCGCCGACGATAAGTCTTCCGTCGTATTCATACGTGGCACCGACACCAAATGAATGAGGCAACTGGAAAGCATTACCGATTTTAGTCACGCTATCCGTGAGGACAACACTTCCGTTCAACTTCTGTTGCGAAATATAGGAATTGATTGCATACAAATCTTTTCCCAAAGAATAAGTGGCGCCCAATGTCAGCAATCCCTTTTTGTTCAACTGCCATGAATATTGGGCACCGAAGTCCAATTTGAAGTCGCTGATTTCGGCATAATAGGTGCGTGCCAACGGATAGATGTTGGCATCGCTGAAATTGGCAGTAACCTTATGCGTAAAGTTACCGAACATATACGAAAGATTGGCACCTACGGACAGATTAGGAAGGACCTCGTAACCGACTCCGACAAATGCCTGTTGCAAACCGCCCGTACCGCTATATGCACGATTTACGGTAGTGGGGTCGTCCCAAATGCTTTGCGAAGGAAGTTCCTCGGTCGAGCTGAAACTATATCCGACATTTGAGTACGGCAAAAATCCTAAGGTCATACCCATCCCTTCGAACAAACGGAATTGCATAGCCAAGTAATCGAAGCTCGAGTTCTTGGCATTCAGTTTGGTTTTCCCATCACTGAAGTTTGCATTCTGCAAAGTAAATCCCGTTTCGAACAGGAAAGAATGCGAATCCACCGCCGTATATGAGGCCGGGTTACTGACATTTATCTGAAATGCTGAACGCAAACCTATTCCTATACCGCCCATCGCTTTATTTCCTCCCAGGTTCTGGTCGGCCAACTGACCGAATCCATAACGGGTAAGCGGAGAGTTTGCACCATTTTGTCCCCAGCAGTACGGGAACACCCAAAATGCCAATAGTATCGCAATAAACGCTTTACGACAATGTATCATTATAATTCAATATTCTATTTAATCCCTTCAGGACAAGATATTTGTCCACGAAGATTGTATTTTCATCATTCATCTTAAAAAGTTCTCCGTCCCCTCCTGTCACAAAAACGAGAAGAGAGGGATACGCTTCCTTGATTTTTCGGATATATCCTTCTATCTCCAAGCCAACTCCCTGAATAACGCCAGAACGGATAGCTGTCTCGGTCGTATTTCCCCATTGTGGTGTCTCTCCATCAGGAGATACAAGCGGCAACTTGTCAGTAAACCAATGCAATGCTTTCATCCTCATGTTGACACCGGGCGAGATGTTCCCTCCCCGATAGGTCCCTTCAGCATCAATGAAGTCATACGTGATACAAGTCCCTGCATCGATGACCAGCAAGTCCTTTCCGGACTGCATATCATTGGCGGCCACTACAGCGGCCAATCTGTCAACGCCCAATGTCTGAGGGGTTTTATATGAATTGGTTATTGGTACGGGCGTACTTGCACCGACGTACAGCATTTCTATGTCCAAAGCATCCAACTGGGCGCGGACGTTGTCGGCCAAGGTAATGACGGAGGCTATGATTCCTTTCTGCAACGGATACTGCTTTGCCAGTTCCAACAATCCTGTCAGAGAGCGGTTGTCACCATGAAAGGTTTCCACCAATTTTGTCTCGTCAAATACCGCCATTTTAGCGGCTGTATTTCCTATATCAATAACTAAATTCACTTAAGTCCCTTTGATTTCGCCTGCAAAGTAAACTAAAATTTGCCATAAATCGGCTATGTTTTGAAGCTAAATCACAAAATTTAATCTTTTTATCCTATTTAGCTATAAGTTTTAACGAACGTATGCACTCTTTTTCTCCCCATTCAAAGCATCTTCAAGTTTCACTAACTGTTTTTTGGGAGGCATTGGGAAGAAGCTGAAAATCCATCTGAATCAAAAGAAAATCTATCAGGTGTCCGAGGAAATTCTGTCAGCTGACAGACAAAATTCTATCAGCTGATAAAACGGAAGCGGACACCTGATAGATTTCCAAGCGGGAGTGAAGGAAGCAAAACGTGGCCCGACAAAGCGATTTCATTCCTCCCCGTCTCCCATCATTTCTCTTTTATTCGTAGAGTTTGTAGGTACTGCGCAACACCTTGAACTCTGTCCGTCGGT
The DNA here is from genome assembly GCA_964503565.1 of uncultured Bacteroides sp. Taxonomy (GTDB): domain Bacteria; phylum Bacteroidota; class Bacteroidia; order Bacteroidales; family Bacteroidaceae; genus Phocaeicola_A. The sequence continues at coordinate 15,863 of CAZDAN010000003.1, read as the reverse complement.
TCAGAGCGTTGCAAATTTCCTGTTGCTCCTCATCAAGGGTCAGAATGAATTGTTCGGTCAAGACATCTCCCTCTTTCACAAATCCCAATTGGGCGGCCAATTTCCGGCGCAACACTTTCGGGGCCGATTCACCATACCCCTTGGGCTGCAGACGTTCAGCAGCGATTCCTCCTTTTATCAAATAATCCACCACGGCCTCAGCCCGTCGTTGCGAAAGGCGTTCGTTGTAGCTTTCGCTTCCTTTATAATCACAATGGGCACCCAATTCGATGGTTACATTAGGATTATCGTTCAGCAGGGTTATCAGCGAATCAAGCGAAGCCGCAGATTCCTCCGTCAGAGTGGCCTTGTCGAATTCGTAGAAGATGTTTTCCAGCAACACGGGATGTGTCATGGACGACAAGGGGAATTGAAGGACATGATCGGTCGATTCATTCAGAGTGTCTATCTGCAGCTCTTGCTTATAGTTGAGGAATCCCTCGCAAGTGCCTAACAGTATGTAGTTCACGCCCGCCTCTACCCGTTCGGTAAACGAGCCGTCCATCTTCACGCTCAGCTTCTTGTTCGTTCCGTCCTCGCCCACCAGATGCACGATGGCATCGGGCAATTCGTATCCCTCTTTCTCATACACCCATCCGGTGATGGTCTTGATGATTTCGGGAAGTTCAAATGTGTAGAGATGGTCCCATCCACGGGCATCGCCCCGGCTCGACGAGAAGAATCCCCGGTTATAGGGGCCTTCAAAGGTCATACCAAAGTCATCGGCTTGCGAGTTCATGGGCGATTGCAGGTTTTCGATGCTCCACTTCTCCTGCTCTTCATCCCAAATGGCTTTGAACAGGTCCAATCCCCCCATGCCGGGATGTCCGTCGGAAGAGAAATAGAGTTCGCCATTGGGTCGGAAAGTGGGAAACATTTCGTTACCGGGGCTGTTAACAGGTTCTCCCAAGTTTTCTACCCAATCAAACCCTCCATCACCGATGTGCGCCCGCCAAATGTCGGTTCCTCCCAATCCGCCAGGCATGTCGGAGGTGAAATAAAGCCATCCGCCATCGGGCGATACGGCCGGATGAGCCACCGAGGAGAGAGTATCGTTCGTGATTTCACACTTCTGCGGAGCCCCCCACGCGGCATCCGAACGAGCCGACTTGAAGATTTCGGCAAAACGCGGATAGTCGCTATCCATCTGACAACGGGTGAAGTACATGGTTTTCCCATCAGGTGTGAAAGCGCAAGCTCCGTCTTCAAATTCGCTATTCACTTCCGACTCGACAGGCTCGGGCTTCTGCCATTTCCCCTTGTCATCCTTACGTGCCACAAAGATGTCGGGTGCCTTCATCCCCGTAATGCCGCTCAAGTCCTCCCCCTTCACCCCTTCACGGGTGGAAGTGAAGAAGATTTGCTCGGTGTCTTCACCCGCATACATAGGCGAATACTCTGCGCGCCGTGAATTGAACATGGCGAACTTTTTCACAATGTAGCGGTTGGGATTCTTTTTCCATACGGCCGCCTCTTCGCAGGCCTTCATGCCGTTCAGTGCCGTTTCGTCACCCGGATGTTGCTCCAGATAAAGCTGATAATTCTTGGCAGCACTCTTATAATCGCCCGTCATGCGTTGCATGTCGGCCAAATGCAGATATATGATGTCCTCAGGATACTTGTATCGCACGGCATTCTTGTAGGCACCAGCGGCGCGGCTGGCATAGTTGATACGACGGTAGCACTCGGCCATCTTGAATGCCCGTTCGCCCCGCTTGTCGCGCTCCTTCACTTTCGTTTTCGAATAGGCCTTCTTGTAGTGCTTTGCCGCCTCGAAGTATTCGCCCAAAGCCTCTGCTTGTCCGGCTTTGCGCAATGCTTTCTCTGCTCCGCACGACCATAGGCATACGGCGATGAAGGTGTATAATATACTATGTAATAAACCAGTTTTTGTCATAACGTCACATTGGATAATAACTGAAAAAGGCGGGGTTTATTGCCTTGTGTGGCAGATTCTTTTGAAAACACCACCTTTACTCAAACGGTATGCGGTATGTACACCCGTTCTTCCACTCGGAGCAACCGAAGGCCGTTCGTCCGCGGATAATGACTCCTTTGCCACATAACGGACAGGGCATTCCTTCGGTTTTTTTTTTCTCAGGTTGGGGAGATTTTATTTCCTCGTTGGCCGGTAATTTCTTCTCCGTCTTAGCCTTCTTGGGAGTGGAGCTTGCCTTGCGTGCTTTCTTCTGCGCCGCTTTGGTTTCTATCTCCTTGGCCGCATCTACGGGCGCTTCAATGGTGATGCGCCGGTTGGTGTTGTCGCTCAGCACTTGGTGTACGATTTCGCCCACCATCTGCTTCAGTTCGTCGATAAAGGTGCGCACGTCGTAGTTACGCCGTTCAATCTCGCGCAACTTCTTCTCCCAAAGGCCTGTCAGCTCGGCCGACTTCAGCAGGTCTTCGTGAATAATCTGTATCAGCTCCACACCCGTTGGTGTGGCTATCAGGTTCTTCCGTTCCTTACGGATATAACGACGCTTGAACAGGGTTTCGATGATGGCCGCACGGGTGGACGGGCGTCCGATTCCGTTCTCCTTCAGAGCGTCGCGCAACTCCTCGTTATCCACCAGCTTACCCGCCGTCTCCATAGCCCGGAGCAGGGTTGCCTCGGTGTAAGGTTTGGGCGGTTGTGTCCACTTCTCGTTCAAGTCGGGTGTGTGAGAGCCGCTCTCCCCCACGGTAAAGAGGGGCAGTGTACGTTCCTCTTCATCGGGTTTCTCGTCGGGCGACGGTTGGCCAAAGACGACGCGCCACCCAGGGTCGGTTATCTGCTTGCCCGTCACCTTGAACTCTATCTTTTCCACTTCACCAAGTACCGTGGTAGTGGAGAATTTGCAATCGGGATAAAAAGCAGCGATGAACCTCCGCGCCACCAAGTCGAACACACGGCGCTCCATATCCGTCAGATTTTGCGGATGTACGCCCGTAGGAATGATGGCGTGGTGGTCGGTCACCTTCGACGAGTCGAATACCTTCTTGCTTTTCGCCAACTTCTTCCCTTCGAGCGGGGCGGTCAATGTGGCGTAGTCGCGCAATCCTTTTAATATAGTGGGACATTTCGGATAGATGTCGTCGCTCAGGAAAGTGGTGTCCACGCGCGGATAGGTGGTTATCTTCTTTTCGTAAAGCGATTGAATGAGGCGGAGAGTGTCGTCAGCCGAATATCCGAACTTTTTATTGCACTCCACCTGCAGGGAGGTGAGGTCGAACAGGCGTGGAGGCGCTTCGGTGCCCTTCTTGGCCGAGACGTCGGTGACGGTGAAGAGGGCCGTCTTTACCGTCTCCAAGAACTCCATTCCTTCCTCCTTTGACGTGAACTTACCCTTTGTTGCCGAGAAGGTTGTCTCCCGATACACCGTCTTCAACTCCCAATATGGTTCGGGCTTGAAGTTCTCTATTTCCAGTTGTCGGTTTACAATGAGGGCGAGCGTAGGCGTCTGCACACGTCCGATGGAGAGCACCTGCCGGTTTTGCCCGTACTTCAGCGTGTAGAGGCGCGTGGCGTTCATGCCGAGGAGCCAATCGCCAATGGCGCGACTGAGGCCAGCTTCGTACAAAGGTTGCTTCTCGCTTTGATCAATGAGATTGTTGAATCCTTCGCGAATGCTCTCTTCGGTGAGCGACGAAATCCAAAGGCGCTTCACCGGACACTTGGCACCCGCCTTCTGCATCACCCATCGCTGAATCAGCTCTCCCTCCTGGCCGGCATCGCCACAATTGATGATTTCGTCCGCTTGCTCCATCAACCGTTGGATTACCTTGAATTGCTTCTCAATGCCCGGGTCGGCTATCAGTTTGATGCCGAAGCGTGGTGGAATCATGGGCAGGCTTCCCAAACTCCAACTCTTCCACGAGGGGGTATATTCGTGCGGTTCCTTCAGTGTACACAGGTGGCCGAAGGTCCAGGTCACTTGGTACCCGTTACCCTCGATGTAGCCTTCGTGTCGGTTTCGTGCGCCAAGCACGTCGGCTATTTCCTTTGCCACACTGGGCTTCTCGGCTATGCAGACAATCATCTTCCTTTGTGCTTTTGGAGCGCGAAGATACGGCAAACTTAGGTGAGAGCAAAATTATTTGCCGTTTTTTTATCGTTCTTTTCAATTCGGGCGGGAAAGAAAAGGGGTAAGGCAGGCTTACCCTTGGGTTAAGGTGACCTTATCCCTAAACGGTGGTTTGGGGCTTTTTCTCTTAAAAATAGTAAAAGTTAATAAGATTCGCGCGTGAAAAGTGCGTGCGTGCGGAGAAAAGGATGTATCTTTGCAACCTTTTTAAGGAGTCGATTGTATAAAACAAATAAATTCAAGAATAAGAAAAAGAGACATGAACGAAACAAAGAACTTGGTTCAGAAGATTGTAGAAGGCATTCAAGAAAAGAAAGGAAAAGGCATCGTGGTGGCCGACTTGACGGCGATTCACGACACGATATGCAAGTATTTTGTCATCTGTCAGGGGAACTCTCCCTCGCACGTCAGCTCCATCGTGGACGAAGTGTGGGATTATGTGCGCAAGCACGAAGGTTCGAAACCCACGGCCATTGACGGACAAACCAATGCCCAATGGGTGGCCATGGATTACTCGGACGTGATAGTGCACGTCTTCTTGCCCGATGTGCGTGAGTTCTACAACTTGGAGCACCTGTGGGCGGATGCTAAATTGGAGAGAATACCAGATTTGGATTAAACAAAAGAAAGATTATGAACGAAAACCATCAGAATAACAACCAACAGGCTGGCGGCGAGCCTAAAATGCCGCCCATGCCCAAGTTCAAGCTGAACTGGTTGTACGTCATCATAGGCGTAGCATTACTGGCACTATGGCTCAATGGCGGCAATCATACTACGGTGAAGGAGGTGACTTACGATCCCCAGTTCAAGGAATACATCAGTCAGGGGTACGCCAGCCGTCTGGTGGTGTACGACGACCGTACACTGAACATGTACTTGAAGCCCTCCTTTGTGAAGGAAGTGTATGGCCCTGATGCAGCCAAGATGGGGCCTCATCCTTACGTGACCGTGCAATACGGCTCGGAAGAAAGCCTTGAACAGTTTCTCGAAAAGGAAAAGGCAGAAGGACGCTTCGACGGATCTATCGAATATGACAAGCACGAGGACTATTGGGGAGCGCTCATCGGAAGCCTGTTACCCATTATCCTGCTGATAGCCGTATGGATATTCATCATGCGCCGCATGAGTGGCGGAGGTGGTATGATGGGTCCCGGAAGTGTATTCAGCGTAGGCAAGTCGAAAGCCAAACTGGTAGATAAAGACCAACCCGACCGCATCACCTTCAAGGACGTGGCTGGACAAAAGGAGGCCAAACAAGAGGTGGCCGAAATCGTGGAGTTCTTGAAGAATCCCAATAAGTTCACCGAGTTGGGAGGAAAGATTCCCAAGGGTGCCCTACTCGTAGGTCCTCCGGGCACAGGTAAGACCCTCTTGGCCAAGGCCGTGGCCGGTGAAGCCGATGTGCCCTTCTTCTCACTCTCTGGCTCCGACTTCGTGGAGATGTTCGTGGGCGTGGGAGCCAGCCGTGTACGCGACCTTTTCCGCCAAGCCAAAGAAAAAGCACCGTGCATCATCTTCATCGACGAGATTGATGCCGTAGGCCGTGCCCGCAGCCACGGAGCCACCATGGGAGGCGGCAACGACGAACGCGAGAGTACCCTCAACCAGCTGCTTACCGAGATGGACGGCTTCGGCACCAATAGCGGAGTCATCATCCTGGCCGCAACCAACCGTGCTGACATACTTGACAAGGCATTGCTCCGCGCCGGACGCTTCGACCGTCAGATACACGTCGACTTGCCCGACTTGAACGAGCGCAAGGAGGTGTTTGCCGTACACCTGCGCCCCGTGAAGGTGGATGACACGGTGGATGTTGACCTCTTGGCGCGTCAGACTCCTGGTTTCAGCGGAGCCGACATCGCCAACGTCTGCAACGAAGCGGCTCTCATCGCCGCCCGTCACGACAAGAAGTCGGTGAGCAAGCAGGACTTCCACGATGCTATCGACCGCATCATCGGAGGTCTTGAGAAGAAGACCAAAGTGATGACCACCGAGGAAAAGCGCACCATCGCCCTTCATGAGGCGGGCCACGCCACTCTCTCGTGGTTCCTCGAATACGCCAACCCGCTCATCAAGGTGACGATCGTACCCCGTGGCCGTGCCCTTGGCGCGGCATGGTACATGCCCGAAGAGCGTCAGATAACCACCAAGGAGCAGATGCTGGACGAAATGTGTGCCACCCTTGGCGGACGTGCGGCCGAGGAGCTCTTCGTCGGACGCATCTCTACCGGCGCGATGAACGACCTCGAACGTGTCACCAAGCAAGCTTATGGCATGATTGCCTACGCCGGCATGAGCGACCGCCTGCCCAATCTCTGCTACTATAATAATAATGAATACTCCTTCCAACGCCCTTATAGCGAAAACACCGCCCAGCTTATCGACGAAGAGGTGAAACTGATGGTGAACGAGCAATATGCCCGCGCCAAACAACTCCTTGACGAACATCGCGAGGGACACGCCGCTTTGGCCGACCTCCTGATGACGCGCGAAGTTATCTTCGCCGAGGATGTGGAAAAGATTTTCGGCAAGCGTCCTTGGACATCGCGCTCTGAGGAAATCATGGCCGCTGAAGAGGCGCCGAATGAAAAGGCCGAGCGTGTGGAAGAAGGAGAGATTAACACTGAATTATAAAATCTGGATGTATGAATAACTTTATCAAACGTACTTTGACGGGGGTACTTTTCGTAGCCGTGTTGGTAGGATGCATACTCTATAGCCCCTCCACATTCGCCATGTTGTTTGCCCTCATCACGGGATTGGCCGTGTGGGAGTTTGGTACGCTCATTAACAATAGTGGACAAGCCGTCATCAATCGTACCATTTGCGGATTGGGCGGTGTTTATTTCTTCCTTTCCTTTATGGGATTCAACGAAGGAGTTTTTGGTGCCGAAGGCTTTGTGCCCTATCTGCTCATCTTCATCTATCTGTTGGTGGCCGAACTTTATCTGAAACATCCCAACCCTATCGCCAATTGGGCTTACACGATGATGAGCCAACTTTACGTTGCCCTTCCTTTCGCTTTGTTGAATGTACTCTATTTCTATCCTGTACAAGTAATAAGAGAAGGCGAGTTGGCAACAACCTTCACTCCCGTACTTCCCCTTTCGGTATTCATCTTCCTGTGGGCAAGCGACTCAGGCGCTTACTTGGTAGGCTCGCTCATCGGCAAGCACCGCTTGTTCGAGCGCATTTCGCCCAAGAAGTCGTGGGAAGGCTCCATCGGTGGTGGTGTGTTAGCCTTGGTAGCCGCTTGGGCATTATGGTACTTCTTCCCCCTTATGAACTTGTGGCAATGGATGGGTATGGCTATCGTCGTTGTCGTGTTCGGCACGTGGGGAGACTTGGTAGAATCGCTGATGAAACGTCAGCTCGGCATCAAGGATTCGGGTAACATTCTGCCCGGCCACGGTGGTATCCTCGACCGTTTCGATAGTGCCATGTTGGCAATCCCAGCCGTCGTGGTGTACCTCTATACATTATCAATGTGGTAACTCTCTAAAAGAATAAAACATGAACGTACAAATTATCAATAAGTCCAAGCATCCGCTTCCCTCCTATGCCACTTCAGCTTCGGCCGGTATGGATTTGCGAGCCAATTTAGATGAACCCATCGTGTTGAAACCACTTCAGCGTTGTCTGGTACCTACAGGACTCTTCATGGCTCTCCCCGTAGGATACGAAGCACAAGTCAGGCCCCGTAGCGGATTGGCCATCAAGAAAGGTATTACCGTACTGAACACCCCCGGCACCATCGATGCCGACTACCGGGGTGAGGTGTGTGTCATCTTAGTCAACCTTTCGGCCGAAGATTTCGTCATCGAAGATGGCGAGCGCATTGCCCAAATGGTGATTGCCCGCCACGAACAGGTGGAGTGGAAATCCGTAGAAGTATTAGACGAAACGGAGCGTGGCGCAGGCGGCTTTGGCCATAGCGGCACAAATTGACCTGATGGGAACTCCGAACTTATAACCCTCATAGTTCCTATAATTCCTATATATTATATTAAGGAAAAGAAACGATGCTGAACCGAATAGCCCTATATGTTTTATTGCTTGCCTGCTTGATGGGAGTCTCGTGTGGCTCATCCAAGAAGGTGACAACGAAAGTCCCCAAAGAGTTGTTAAGCGAAACCGAGGCACGTCGCCACGACTACTATTTTCTGGAAGCCGCCCGCCAACGGGAAATGGAGAATCATGCCGATGCGTTGGCTTTGTACGAGCATTGTCTGAGCATCAATCCCCAATCGGCAGCGGTAATGTATGAGTTGGCCCAATATTATGTTTTTTTGCAACAACCCGCCCGCTCGCGTGCTTTGTTGGAAAAGGCTGTGGAGCTACAACCCGACAATTTCTGGTACCGCCAGACATTGGGAGCCTATTATCGTAGCGTAAAGGAAATGGATAAGGCCATTGCCGTGTACGAAGATATGAGTACCCAATTCCCTACCCGCGGCGAATTGCTGATGATGCTGATGGACCTCTATAGCCAGCAGAAAGATTACCCCAATCTCATCAAGACACTTAACCGTTTGGAGGTGAAGGAAGGGAAAAGCGAACAACTCAGCATGGAGAAGTATCGCATCTATCTGCAAATGGGCGACAAGGAGAATGCTTTCCGCGAGATGGAGAGCCTCTCCAAGGAATATCCGAATGACATACGCTACCGGGTGATGCTGGGTGACAGCTATTTGGACAACGAACGTGCCGATGAGGCTTATGCCATCTTCCAAGAAGCCTTAGCCGAAGACCCCGAGAATGCACAAGCACAACTTTCTTTGGCAAGCTACTACGAACGCATGGGAATGGATTCTCTTTTCTATGCCCAACAAGAAGCAGTGCTAATGAACCGCAAGTTGGCCAACGACATTAAGGTGGAAGTGATGCGTCGTATCATTTTACAGAACGAGCAGACGGGAAAGGACAGCACCCGCGTGTTCCAACTTTTCGACCGCTTGTTGGCCGCCCCGCAAGAAGACGCCGGAATGGCCACCCTATGCTACAGCTATATGCAACACAAGCAGATGGACGATTCACTGGCCGTGCCCGTGTTGGACAAGATATTAGAAGTAGAGCCGGACAATATCGCTGCCCGCTATAGCCTACTGATGGTGGCGGTGCGCCGCAACGACTATACCGAGGCCGTACGCGTATGCGAACCGGCCATCCAATACAATCCCGAGGAACTCTCTTTTTATTATTATTTAGGAATAAGTTATTTCCAGACTGACCGCCACTCCGATGCCCTCTCTATCCTACAGAAAGGGGTAGGACAGGTGACTCCCCAAAGCGATAAGAAGTTGGTCTCCGACTTCTATACTTTTATCGGCGACTTGCACCATTCGATGGACCGCCGGACGGAATGCTACGAAGCATACGACTCCGCCCTTGTCTATAACCCCGACAACATTGGGGTACTCAACAACTACGCCTATTTCCTCTCACTCGAACGGCGCAATCTCGACCGGGCCGAGGAAATGAGTTACCGCACCGTGAAGGCCGAACCGAAGAACGACACGTACCTTGACACCTACGCCTGGATTCTTTTCGAGAAAGGACGCTATACCGAAGCCCGCATCTACATAGACGAAGCCATGAAGAACGGCGGAAACGAAAGCGCCACCATCGTAGAGCACAGCGGCGACATCTATTACATGGTGGGCGAGACGGACAAAGCTCTCGACTTCTGGAAACAGGCGTCCGGTATGGAGCACGACTCAAAGACTCTGGAAAAGAAAATACTGCAAAAGAAATACATAAAAGAATAACGTATGATGAAAAAAACAACAAATGTATGGTCTCTTGCCATCGCCCTGCTGATAGGAATGATGGTGACATCCTGCGGTTCAAAGAAGACCGCCACATCGGGCGAAGTGGATATGAGCGGTTTCTCCGAGACCTCTTATCTGAAAGCAGTGGTCGATAATGCCCCCGACTTTAACGAATTTTCAGCCAAAATGCGCTTAGCTCTTACCTATGGTGGCGAAAACATCTCGGTGGGCGGTTCCATCAAAATGAAGCGCGACGAAGTTATCCAACTTTCCCTCGTTGCCGTGGGCATTGTGGAAGCGGCCCGTATCGAATTTACTCCCAAGCGATTGTTGGTACTCGACCGTATAGGCCGACGTTATGTGGAGGTGGAGTACGACGAACTGCCTTTCTTCAAGGAAAGTAAGGTCGATTTCTACACTCTGCAGGCCCTCTTCTGGAACGAGCTCTTCCTGCCGGGAGTGAAACACGTGGAAAAGGGCGACATCTACAATTTCCAATTGACCCGTAGTGAGACTCAGGCCACACTGACGGCAGAGAAAGGAAAGCGATTGAACTATTCGTTCCTGACCGCTCTTGCAACAGGGCTTTTGGAAGAGTCGCGCATCCATGTAGATACGAAAAAAGAGAATACCTATCAGATGAACTGGAGCTATCGCGACTTCCTGAGATTGGGAGGAAAGCAGTTCCCCGCCGCCATGCGCCTCTCTTTGGAGGGAACAGAGAAACCCATGCAGGCTTCGTTCAACTTCTCGCGTTGGGATACGGAGATGGAATACGAGCCTTTGTCGGTCCCCAACCGTTATAAGCAAGTCGAGGCGGCAGACATCCTCAAGCACCTGTTGACCCTCTGACAGCACCTCACCCTACACACATTTTCACTGACACTTCAACTCTTTTGAACGACCTATGAAACACCGGATTCTGTTGCTTTGCTTGTGGAGCCTTTGCTTGTGCCTGTCCGCCGTAGCGCAAACCAATCGGAAGATTGAGGAACTGAAAAACCAACGCGGACAGTTACAGGAAAAAATCCGGCAATCTGAATCCCTTTTGCTTTCCACTAACAAAAATGTGAAAAGCCAGTTAAGCGATTTGGCTTTCATCAACAGCCAACTGAAGGAACGGCGCACGTTCATTGCCGTCATCGAAAAGGACATGGCCACGTTGGACTCCGAAATATCCCGCACACAAAAGCAGTTGAAGCAGTTGCAGGCTGAACTGAAACAGAAGCAGGACCGCTACGCCAAATCAGTGCGCTATCTGCGCAAGAATCGTACCATCGAGGAAAAGCTGATGTTCATCTTCTCGGCCGAGAACTTGAACCAAATGTACCGCCGCCTGCGCTACGTCACCGAATATGCGGACTATCAGCGCGTACAGGGTAACCAGATAAAAGAAAAACAGGCTCAAATAGAGGCCAAGCGAAAGGATTTGATGGATGCCCGCGAAGAGAAGACCCACCTTCTGACCCAGCGCAAAGAGGAGCGTGCCCAGATTGAAGCTAAGGAGAAACAACAGCGTGCCTTGGTGGACAAGCTACAGAAACGCCAACGAAACCTACAGGCCGAACTGAAGAAACAACGCCAACAGTCTGACCGATTGAATACTCAGATAGACAAATTGATTGAGCAAGAGATTGCCGCCGCCAAACGCCGGGCCGAAGAGGAAGAACGCAAGCGCCGTGCCGCAGCACAAAAGGCCGAAGGAAAGAAGAGTAGCGAGGGCAAGTCCGATGCCCCGGCAAAGGGGAATAGCAAAAAGAGTCCCATGATGGCCGAATACACGGGCAGCCGCCAACTGTCGGGCGTATTCGAAAAGAACAAGGGACACCTGCCCATGCCCATCACCGGCTCTTACGCCATCGTCAGCCGTTTCGGCCAATATACCGTAGAGGGGTTGAAGAATGTGAAATTAGACAATAAAGGCATTGACATCAAGGGACAGAAAGGGGCCAAAGCCCGTGCCATCTTCGATGGCGAGGTATCGGCCGTCTTTCAGTTCGGCGGCTACACCAATGTTTTGGTGCGCCACGGTAGCTACATCTCCGTATATTGCAATCTTTCATCGGCATCCGTCAAACAGGGACAGAAACTGAAGACCCACGACACCGTGGGGACCGTTGCCACCGACACGGTTGGTAACACCATCCTGCACTTCCAACTACGCAAAGAAACTACCAAGCTCAACCCCGAACAGTGGTTGGGAAAGTAAGCCCGTCCAGCAACTCCAGGTATATCTTTATGGCGTCCTCAATCTCATCGATAAGGATGTATTCGTCCGCCGTGTGTGAACGGCTGCTCTTTCCCGGTCCCATCTTCAGCGAAGGGAAGGGCATCAGAGCCTGATCCGACAACGTGGGCGAGCCGAAGGGCTTCAGTCCCATCTCCACCGCACGCTCCACCAACGGATGGTCAAGGGCGATGCTCGACGAGTTCAATCGGAACGAACGTGCCTTGGCTTCGCACCGTATGTGGCCGGTTATCTCCTTGAAAAGTTCTTCGTTGCCATACAACTCGTTGCTACGGATGTCCACCACAAAGGTGCACCGGTCGGGCACCACGTTGTGCTGTGTGCCGGCATTCACCTGCGTTACGCTCATTTTTACCGGTCCTAACAGAGGAGAGACCTTCTCGAACCGATGGTCGCGGAACCACGCAATGTCCTCCAACACCTTGTAGATGGCATTCTCTCCCTCCTCGCGGGCGGCATGTCCGGCACGTCCATACGCCGTAACATCCAACACCATCAGCCCCTTCTCTGCCACAGCCAGCTGCATCTCTGTAGGTTCACCTACAATAGCCACCGTGATGGGGGGCAACGAGGGAAGTACACTCTCTATGCCGCCTTTGCCCGACACCTCCTCCTCGCACGAGGCCAGAAAGATGAGATTGTAGGTCTGCGGACGCAGGCACAACTGACGGAACACCTGCAGAAGGCTTACCACGCTGGCTCCGGCATCGTTGCTACCCAACCCGTAGAGGCGTCCATCCTCCACAATGGGCGTATGAGGATGGTGCTTCCATCCCGACACGGGCTTTACCGTGTCGATGTGTGAGTTCAGCAACAGAGTAGGCCGCTTGGGGTCGAATCCGGGGCTGAGGCACCACACATTGTTTCCCGAGCGATAGGCCATAATACCCACTCCCTCGATGAAGTTCTGAAGAGCATCGGCCACAGCCTCCTCTTCACGGCTGACGGAGGGAATACTGATGAGTTGTTTCAGCAGGCCGACGGCCTCTGACAGGATATGTTCGTCCATGTTTTTACTTTATTTTTCTGTTTTGAGGCGCAAAGTTACTGCCATCTGCGCGAAGAAAAAAGTTTTTTGGTTTAAAAAGACATTAAAATCTCATTTTTCTCATCCCGCGTAATGAGAAAAATGGGCAACTGTGAGGAGTGGTTGGATGACGGTCAAGAGATAAAATGAATTAGCTACGTGGGGAAGTTGAAAAGACTTCAGCAAAAACCTGCTATACTAAGAAGAAAACTTTAATCATCGTCGATGATTATATGATTATCGACGATGATTAAAGTTCTGCCCAAAGGCAAACTAAAAAATGAGCAAGTCAAACAAACTTTTCTCGAAGGCGAACAAAAAAAGTGTGAAGTGTGATAAAAAAGTGTGGTTTATAGGCTACCAAGGCCGATGCTATTGCCGGACGGGAGTTGACAACCGAGGAAGTGATGAAACTTAGTGAAGAGTGGATATGTATGGAAAATCGAAGGATTTGGGCGAATAATTGCAAATAAAACTGTATCTTTGCAAACGATTTAAGAAAAACGAAAAAGTATTAAGAACAGATACGTATGGGAAATCATCATTTTGCCGTTCTGGTACACAAGCAGGCAGATAAGTACGAAAGCAGGGAAGCCTTGAGATACAGGGACTATGACATCAATCAGTGGATATCCGTAACGTGGCGCGAAATGAGCAATACCGTCCACTTGGCCGCCAATGCCTTGGTGACATTGGGCGTGAAAGAGGAGGAGAACATCGGAATCTTCTCGCAAAACAAGCCAGAGTGCCTCTATACCGACTTTGCCGGACATGCGAACCGCGCGGTATCCATCCCCCTGTATGCCACCAGTTCAGCCGCTCAGGCGCAATACATCATCGACGATGCGCAAATCCGCTTCCTTTTCGTGGGCGAGCAGTATCAGTACGATACGGCCTTCAGCGTGCTCGGCATCTGTCCGTCGTTGGAGAAACTGATTCTTTTCGACCGCAAGATACAGAAGCACGAGCGCGACACCACCAGCATCTATTTCGACGAGTTCTTGCAAATGGGCGAAGGGTTACCAAACGCCGCCGTGTTGGCCGAACGCACCGCTCGCGCGTCAATGGACGACTTGGCCAACATCCTCTACACCAGTGGTACGACAGGAGAACCGAAGGGCGTCCTGCTCCACCACTCGACCTACGAAGAAATTATCCGCATCCACGACATCCGTCTGACGCAGATGTCCGACAAGGATGTGTCGATGAGCTTCCTCCCCCTGACCCACGTCTTCGAGCGTGCGTGGACATACTATTGCCTCCACAAGGGAGTGGTGGTGTGCCTCAACCTGAAACCGGCCGAGATTGCCTCCACCATCAAGGAGGTGCGCCCCACGCTGATGTGCAGTGTACCCCGCTTTTGGGAAAAGGTTTATTCGGGCGTGAACGAGAAGATTGCCTCCGAGAAGGGCATCAAGCAGAAACTGATGATTGACGCCGTCCGTGTAGGCAAGGAGCACAACCTCAACTATGTACGTCTGGGCAAGCGTCCGCCACTGATGCTCCACTTGAAGTACAAATTCTATGAAAAGACCATTTATGCCCTCTTGAAGAAGACCATCGGTCTCGAGAACGGCAACTTCTTCCCCGTGGCCGGAGCCGCCGTGCCCGACGAAGTCTGCGAGTTTGTCCACGCCGTGGGCATCAACATGATTGTGGGCTATGGCCTCACCGAGTCGTGCGCCACTGTGTCGTGCTTCGTCAGCCCGGGCTTCGAGATTGGTTCCGTGGGCACCGTCATGCCCGACGTGCAGGTGAAAATTGGCGAAAACAACGAAGTGCTCCTTCGCGGAAAGACCATCACCAAGGGATATTACAAGAAGGCCGAGGCCACGGCCGAAGCCATCGACAAGGAGGGCTGGTTCCACACGGGCGACGCCGGCTACCTCAAAGGGGACCAACTCTTCCTGACCGAGCGCATCAAGGACCTCTTTAAGACCTCCAACGGCAAATACGTTTCGCCGCAAGCCTTGGAGACCAAGCTCTCCGTTGACCGCTACATCGACCAGATTGCCATCATTGCCGACCAGCGCAAGTTCGTCTCGGCCCTCATCATCCCGCAGTACGACCTGCTCAAACAGTATGCCCAGGAGAATGGTATTGCTTACGCCTCGCTCGAGGAGCTGCTTGCCCATCCCCGCATCATCAGCATGATGAAGGAGCGCATCGACACCCTCCAGCAACAGTTTGCCCACTACGAGCAGGTGAAGCGCTTCACCCTGTTGCCCGAGCCGTTCAGCATGGCACGTGGCGAACTCACCAACACGCTGAAAATAAAGCGCCCAGCATTGAACAAAAACTATGCCGAAGTGATTGATAAGATGTATGAAGAATAAAAACTAAGGAGTTAGAGGAGTTAAAGGGAGTTGTCGGCCTTTCAGGCCTAAGGAGTTATCGCAAGCGTTGCTTGCTAGCCAATAGTAAGGTTGCGAGTGGCAAGCTACGAGGTCACTTGCAAGGCATTCGGCTTTAACTCCTTTAACTCCTAGCGAAGCGATAACTCCTTTAACTCCTAAAAAGAATTATAACTGTGTTAACAACCCTAATTATCCTTGCCCTCTCCGTTGTGGGCTTTGTGAGCGGACGGATGCGTTCCGACATGGTAGCACTGATTGCCTTGGTGCTGCTTCTTGTATTCAACATATTGACTCCCGCCGAAGCTCTTTCGGGCTTCTCCAACTCCACCGTCATTATGATGGTGGGGCTGTTTG
>CAZDAN010000002.1:0-26659 GCA_964503565.1 uncultured Bacteroides sp. | reverse complement strand
GAGTATAAGTGAAAAGTGAAGAGTGAAGAATCCGATAGCTATGGCTGTCGGGTTCTTTCTTTTTGTCCCCTCCTTTCAATCCCTCTACCGCTCGCCATTCTTTTTCGGGCGGTGGTTCCCCTCCCCATATATATAATAAGGTATATCCCCCCATGTGGAAAAATGTACGGGATTTGTGGCATTTTTGTGCCGATACGGAGAGGGGAGAAGAGGAGCACAGGAGTGTTCTCGGACGATTCTCCTATGCAGCGGAAAGGGAGAGGGGCGAGGGCAACGGCGCGCGAATGGGGGGAGTGAGAAAAACACCGTTATCGCACACAATGGTGTGGTTTGATTTTGTACTATTAAAAAAACTTAAATTTGAGGAGGTTTCAGTTAAAATCTGAACGCGTTTGAGAAGTTTGTTCTACCTTTGACCCGTTAAAGAGTGTTGTGACTTGTTGCGACCCCTTAAATCATTGAAAATATCAATAACATTTAAACAATATTATTATTACTAACTTTAGTTTTATGCTTATGAAACTTAAAAATCTACTGATTTTGGGTGCGTTGTTGCTCTCAGGCAGCGCATCTGCGACAATTGTGGACGGCGTTCGTCAGAAACCCGTTCCGAGTTTTGTAGATATGCAGTTCGATCAAGTGCAGTATCTCTACAATGTGAAGGCTGAAAAGTATTGGTTGGGTGCCAACGATTGGAGCACACAGGCTTCTGTGGGCGACGACGGTTGGAAGATGAAGGTCTATAAACACCTGGATGCCAATGGCGAATGGGACAACAAGACTGTGACTATGCAAGACTCTGTGCAGAACGGCAGCTATGCCGGTAAGTGGTTGAAGGCTTGGTTCGTTTCCGGCGGAAACACCATGTACACCGACCACAACGGTCAGGCCGATACCCTTTGGGTTATCCAGAAGGTGGGCGGTGTGTACCGCCTCTCTGCAAGTGCCGAGAATACAGCTACTGTGGCCGAATATGCTGCAAACTTTGTGGGTGTGAACCTGAATGCGGCCGACACTCGTCTCTACTACAACTTGGGCGAGGCCGATACGGCGCAGATTGACTGGCAGTTCGTGTCTTCCGAGGCTTACGCCGTTCACCAGGAGGCATTGGGCATCTACTCTGTTGCTCAGAGCCTGAAGGCAAGCATCGAAGAGGCCAAGGGCAAGGGCTTGAGCGTTTCTGCTCAAGAGGCTGTGTATGCCAACGAGGCTGCCACTGCTGCCGAGTTGGAAGAGGCTCTTGAGGCTGTAAAGAGCGCGTTGGCCGAGTACGAAGAGGCGAACGTTGACCCCAACAACCCGGTTGACAAGACCTCTCTGTTGGCCAACCCCGACTATACCGACGGCAAGGTTGACTGGACAGACACCAACTCTGACTGGGCTGTCAGCTACAATGTGGCCGAGCACTACGACGACATATTCGACCACTATCAGGTGGTAAAGAACCTGCCGAAGGGTGTGTATGCCGTCACTCTCCGTGGTTACATCCGCTCGGCCAGTTCCGCCACTGCTTGGTCTGACTATAACAACGGTATTGACGGCCAGTTGAAGCTGTATGCCAGCACTGAGACCGACACCCTGACTGCTGCAGTGAAGAACATCTGGGTAGGAAAGTCGGAAGCCGCTTTGGGCGTAGGTTCCACCTCTACTGCCACCGATGCCGACGGCAAGGTGTGGTACGTGACCAACAACATGGAGGGTGCCGAGGCTTACTTCAACGATGCAGAGCTGGGACCCAAGTACGACGTAGTTCTCTTCTTCGGTGTCGAGGGCGACTCTGTACAGGTAGGTGTCAAGCAGGATTCTTTGGTTGGCGACGACTGGGCCTTGTGGGACAACTGGCGCCTGACTTACTACGGAAAGCGTGCCGAGGCTTACCAGATGTGGATTGCCAACGCCATTGCCAACGCTCCTAAGTTCAATGGCAGCGAGGTCATCACTGCCGGCATGGTTGAGAACTATACCGCTACATTGAACGGCCTTTCTGCATCGAACAGTGCCGAGGCTGTGGCTGCCATGAATACAATCAGCGAAGGCGCTGCCGCCATTCAGGCTAACATCGAGGCATGGAAGGATTTGCAGACTGCCATCGACAAGTGTAACGCGTTGACTACAAACAACACGATTGACCACGACCACGAGGCTGCCATTGAAGCCGAGATTTATCCGTTGATGGAGGGTGAAGACATCGTATTGGCTCGTGAATACACCACCGAACAGGTTGTGGCCGAAGCCGCTAAGGCTTGGAACCTCTATAAAGAAGCTACTCGTAAAGCCCTCTTGCCGGGTTCTGACGTGTCAGAAATGTACTTGACCAACTATGATTTCGAAAATACTGCCGACGGTAAGTCCGACGGAAAGGGCTGGGAAGGCTCATGGGGTGCTTTCGGTGGTACCTCTAACAACCAGTGTATGGAGGCCTACGACATCACTTGGGATGCTTATCAGACTGTAGAAGGTGCTCCTGCCGGTATCTACGAAGTTTCTCTTCAGGGTTTCTTCCGCGTACAGCGTGGCCAAAGTGCATGGGATCTCTATCTGAACGGCGGTCAGGTTTGTCCGGGTAGTGTCTATCTGAACAACAATGCGACCGGCATCAAGTGTGTGTTCGACGAGCCCGTGAAGTGGACCGAGAACATCTACTCCGGTACAACTTCTGACACAGAGGGTGACTTCTGCCGCTTCGAGGATCCGCTCAGCCCGGGCGACTCGTTGTGTACTCCGAACACTATGGCCAGTGCCGGTGAGGCTTTTGCTGCAGGTCTGTATCAGGCTGCTGCCAACGGTGTTGTGGCTCAGGACGGCGGTGAACTCCGCATCGGTGTGAAGGGCTCTTTGACCGGTGGCACATGGGCTATTTGGGACAACTTCAAGATGGTTTACTGGGCCAAGCAGATGGATAAGGTGAAACCCCACTTGGAGACAGCCATCGCCAACGCCGAGGCCAACCTGGCCAAGAAGATGGACAAGAGCACCCGCGCAATGGTGGAGACTGCCAAGGCTGAGGGCGAAGCTGCCATGAAGCTGGACGGTAAGGAGAACGAGGATGCTGTATTCCAGGCATTGGTTAACCTCTATAACCTGAACGACTCTGTGAACGCTTCTGTCGCTCTGTTCGAAGAGGTGAGCGAAGCTGCTTCTTCTCTCTTTGAATTGGCAGCTATCTATTACGATTCTCCCTTCACTTTGGAGGCTCAGACAATGGCCGACAATGCCCTGTCGGGTGTTGAAGGTGGTGAGTTGACCAACGCCGAGGCCAAGGCTCTGTTGGCCGAAATGGACGTGATGAGCGTGAAGCTTAAGGTGCCCGTTTATGACAATGCTTCTGATGCCAACCCGGTTGAGTTCACTCGCGTGTTGGAAAATCCCGACTTCGGCGATGCTCAGGGTACCAACGCCATCGATGGTTGGGACGGAACTTCCGGCTACAACTTCGGTAACGACGACACTCAGAAGGGTGCCATGGCTCTCGAGTTCTACGAGAAGACATTCGACATGTCTCAGACAGTGATTGCCGGCTTGCCTAACGGTACTTACCGTGTAGAGGTGAACGCATTCGGTCGTCTGGGTTCAACCGAGGAGGACTTTGCCGCTTCTCGCGACGAAGTGCCCGCTACCCGCGCCCTCATCTACGCCATGTCTTCTACCGACTCTACCACGCTGCGCGAGGTTCCCGTGAAGCTGTTGAGCGAAGCTGCTTCTGTCGAAAACCTCTCTACCGGTTCAACTTCTGTGGTTGACCAGTCAGGCAACACGCTGTATATTCCCAACGACATGGTTTCTGCCGGTGTTTGGTTTGCAGCCGGATACAACAAGCACGAGTTGCATGTGAACGTAACCGACGGCACATTGAAGTTGGGTATCAAGAAGGCTCAGTCTGACACTTACCACTGGGTAATCATGGACAACTGGAAACTCTTCTACCTCGGTGGCAACAGTGCTTACGGAATCGAGAACGTAGAGTTGGCTGCTGACGGTGATGTTGTCAGTGTGGCTGTTTACAATGCCAACGGCGTTCAGCTGAACGGCTTGCAGAAGGGTGTGAACATCATCCGCACCGTTTACAGCAATGGCGCAGTGACTGTGAAGAAGGTGATTAAGTAATCTTTTTATCAGAACCCTATATGCAAGGGAACCGGAGGCGGAATGGCCGCCTCCGGCTTCCTTATCTCTATCAGAAAAAACACCCCTGACCCTAATATGATGAAAAAAACTCCTGCGATGACCCTGTCGTCCTGAAGAATACCGGCTGCCCCCTTGTGCAGCGGTTGACGAAGACCGCTACTGTTGTCCCTCGGCTCGGACAGCGATAGTAGTCTTTTGCGTGTCGTCCCTCACCCCCCCCGTTGACAGAAAATACTTCCGGTCCGTTTCCGGCATATATATATAATAAGGAATAAGAGAAAACAATTTAATAATTAACTAATACAACATGTTGTTTATGAAAAGCAAAACTATGAAACACTTGTTCTGTAGGAGCGCTTTTGCCGCCTCCCTGATGGGAGCCGCCGTCGTGATGCAGTCGTGTGAAGACGACACGCTCACCGGTCAACCCTCGTGGTTGGGCGAGTCCATCTACTCGCAGTTGGAAAGCGAAGGCAACTACAAGACAACGCTCCGGTTGATTGACGACCTGGGGCAGAAGGATGTGTTGAACCAAACCGGTTCGAAGACAGTCTTTGTGGCGAATGACGAGGCGTATGACCAATGGTTCCAGACGAACAGCTGGGGAGTGCGTAGTTATGAGCAGTTGTCGTTGGCACAGAAGAAGCTGTTGTTTAACAGCGCAATGGTCAACAATGCCTATTTGGTGGAACTGCTGTCAAACGTGAGCGGCAACCCGCCGCAGACCGGCCTGTGTATGCGTCGTGCCACAGCACTCAGTATCTACGACTCGGTCTATACCATCCAGCCGGCCGATATGCCGATGACCACCGCATGGAGCAAGCATCGCGAGAAGGATCGCGGCCTCGTCCTGATGAAGGATGCCACGGCTGCGCCGATGATTCACTTCCTGCCCGCTTTCATGGAGTATAACAAGATTACCGATAACGACCTTCAGATTATCTCCGGTGACCCCAATGCCACTACGGCTGATGCGTGGGTGAACGGCAAGAAAATCATTCAGCGCGACATCACCTGCAAGAACGGATATATCCACAAGGTGGACAACGTAATCGAACCTACGACCAACATGGCCGAAATCGTCCGTCAGAATCCTCAGACCTCCCGTTGGTCGAACCTGATTGACCGCTTCTCGGCACCCTACTACAACGAGGCTGTGACAAAGGAGTACAACCGTCTGTACGACAATGAAGACTCCGTGTTCGTCCTCCGCTACTACAGCGAGGTGTCGGCTGTGGGACGCAACAACCAGACTCCTGACGGAGAAATCGTGGCCAACCTGTTGCCCTTCGATCCGGGATGGAATCACTATATGTACACCAACACATCGGGCTATGATATGCATTACGATGCCGGCTTGATGATTGTGCCCACCGACGACGTGCTGGAAGAGTGGTTCCACAACGGTGAGGGAATGGTGTTGAAGGAGCAGTTCGGCTCGTGGGACAGCATCCCCGACCAGACCTTGCGCGAACTGTTGGCCGTGAACATGGTGGAGTCGTTTACCGACCGCGTGCCCTCGAAGTTCGACAACATCCTGGACGATGCCCAGCTGAAGTTGGGTATCCTGCCCGAGAATGTGACGGGTAGCGTGATGGGTTGCAACGGTGTGGTATTCATGGTGGACAAGGTGTTCTCGCCCAGTGCCTATGCCAGTGTGACCTTCCCTGCTCTGGTGCGTGAGGAGACACTGAACATCATCTATTGGGGATTGGACAATCTGGAGTTCTTGCCCTACTTGAACTCCATGGAGTCGGACTACAGTTTCCTGATGCCTACCAACAACGCCATGCTCTGCTATCTTGACCCCGCCAACTATGGCGAGACTCAGCAGACCATGTTGGAGTTCTACTACGACAACGAGACCAAGACCGTGAAGGCCCGCCGCTACAACTGTACGGTGGAGAACGGCGTGGTGACCAAGAACAACTTGGTGCAGACCAATGTCTCTGCTTCAGTAATCGAAGACCGCTTGGAGGACCTCATCGACCAGCTTATCGTAGTCGGTCTGGTGGAAGTGGGTGGATATGAATACTACAAGACCAAAGGCGGAACGCTTCTGCGCGTGGCCAATGCCGGAAATGTGCCGGGTATGACCTTCCAGGGCGGATGGCAAATCGAGCAGGGAGTGGAACTGCCTGTTCAACAGCGCTATCCCGAGGAGAACGGTGTCTCTTATGAAATGGATATTCAGATGCCGTTGGGTGCTACCAGATCGGTGTTCCAGACCCTTTCAGCAAAGCCTGAGTACGAAGAGTTCCTGAACCTGTTGTTGGGCGGTGACCCCGATGCTCCGAAGCAGGATATGCTCATCAACACGATGGGAACGACCAACCAGTACACCTGTGGTGCCTCAAGTGCAGGCAACTACAATATGCGCCTGTTCGAGAACTATAACTATACGGTGTATGTGCCCTCCAATGAGGCTATCCGCGACTTGGTGATCCGTGAAATCCTGCCCACTTGGGATGACTTCAACGAGTGGTATGCCGTGAGCGAAGATTTGAACGCCACTCAGGGTGCACTCGACAGTGCCGAGGTGGCTCGCGACCTGATTCTGGAACGTATCACAAGCTTCATCCGTTACCACGTACAGGATAACTCGGTAATCATGGGTGGTGCTCCCGCGCTTGACGTGGATGGCAACGAATTGGTTACCAATAACTATGAGACCATGATGATTAACCCCGAGAACGGACGTTTCTACTCTCTGCAGGTGACTTGTACCGCCGATGCCCTGACGCTGGTGGATGGAGCCGGACAGACAGTGAGTGTGGACAAGGCGGCCGGACTCTCCAACAACATATGCCGCGAATACTGGTTCAGCGGAACAGGCTTCAACCGCTTGATTTATATGGAGTCTGATGCTGTGGTACACCAGTTGGACGGTGCATTGAAGTATGCGAAGGATGAGGTGGTCGGCTCATGGAAGACTGAGTTGGAGAATCGTTGGAAACAAATGAATCAGGAAGGAGAATAATTATGATACATACACAGATAATAAAGAAAGGTATGCTCCGCCTTGTAGCGATGGCGGCATTGCTGCTGACCTTCACTACGGCCACTGCACAAATAACCTCTGTGCATGGTACAGTGAGCGACGACATGGGGCCCTTGATGGCGGCCACTGTCTGTGAAATTGATGGCAACGGACGTATCATTGAGAGTGCGTTGACCGATATGAATGGTAACTTTACCATGCGTGTCCGTGATGCCAAGAAGAACAAAATCAAGTTCCAGTATGTGGGCTTGAAGACTGTCACTCTTCCCATCGACCGCACGACGTATAACATCATGATGCAGTCTGAGCAGGTGCTTGACGAGGTGGTGGTGAAGGCTCAGAAGAAGATGGGTGGTAACAACCTGCCTATCCCCGAGCGCGAAATCTCTTTTGCCACCCAGACATTGGATATGTCCGAGTTCGAAGGATTGGGTGTGACCTCTGTGGACGAGGCTTTGCAGGGACGTATTGCCGGTCTCGACATCTTGGCCAACTCCGGTGACCTTGGTTCAGGTTCTACCATGCGTCTGCGTGGTGCCTCTTCACTGTCAACGTTGACCGATGCCAACCCGTTGATTGTGGTCGATGGTAACATCCGTAGCGTGGACCTTGCTTCGTTTGATATTGCTTCGGCCAACGAAGAGCAGTTTGCCGAGTTGCTGAACTTGAACCCCGAAGACATCGCCAGCATCACCGTGTTGAAGGATGCTTCGGCAACGGCCATCTATGGTAGCCAAGGTGGTAGCGGTGTTATCGAGTTCACCACCAAGCGTGGTGTGCGCGGTGAACCGAAGTTGACCTATTCATTGAAATTGACATCCACCCACCAGCCCGACGGATATGCCCTGTTGAGTGGTGACGACTACACAATGCTGTTGAAGGAGTCTTACTTCAACCCCGCGCAGAGTAATTCGGCCAGCGACATCCGCGAGTTGAACTACGACCCGACTTTCTCGGAATATGAGCAGTACAACAACAACACGGACTGGCGCGATGCTGTGACTCAGTGGGGTCTCCGTCAGAACCACTACGTATCTATTGCCGGTGGTGGTGACAAGGCTTCGTTCCGTGTCGGTGTCGGTTTTGACCACGAAACAGGTACCATCATCGAGCAGAAACTGAACCGTTTCTCTACTCGTGTCGCCCTCGACTACAACGTCAGCGAACGTATCCGTGTATCGACCAACTTCGCTTTGACTTATACGAAGAATCGTATGAACTCTGACGACTTGTTGGCTACAGCCATGAAAAAGATGCCTAACATGAGCATCTACGAACAGGATCCTTTGACAGGCGAAAATACATCGGCCTACTACAACATGTTGCAGAGTGGTTCGGAAGTGTTCAAGGATGACCAGAGACAGTATGTGAACCCCGTGGCCAGTGCTAACTTGGCAAAGAATCATCGCAGCACGTATGACATGACGCCTGAGTTGATTATCAACTACCGGCTTCTCGGCCTTGACGAAAACCACTGGCAGTTGAATTGGGAAGGCCGTGTGTACATGACCATCTTCAACCAGTATGATGACAAGTTCTATCCCTCTGAATTGCGTACCGTATCATGGCACGATGGTGTGAATACCTCGTACACCGGCAGTTCGAAGAGTGTGTCGTTCAATACCAAGCAGAAGTTGGTTTTAATTCCTGCATTTGAGAACAAGGATCACTCTGCCATGTTCATGGGACGCTTTGAACTGACATCCGGTTCATCCAGCGGTCAGGCAACAGCCGGTAAGGGCTTGCCCTCAGGCGGTTTGACCACTCCCGATGCTGGTGGTCTGATTACTCAAATGGATTCGTGGAACAACGAGTGGCGCTCCATGTACTATACCTTGTCCGCTCACTATGCTTACAAGGAGAAGTATATCGTTGACGCTACCTTGCGTGCCGACGGAACCACCAAGTTCGGACCCGGTAACCGTTGGGGATATTTCCCCTCTCTCTCTCTCCGTTGGAACATCATCGATGAGCCGTGGATGGAAAAGACTCACAAATGGTTGTCCATGTTCTCACTGCGTGCAGGTTGGGGACGTGTCGGTGCACAGCCTAACCAGAATTACCTTTACACCAGTAAGTACGGACAGGGTTCTCCCTACTTGGATATGCAGTCGATGTATCCCATCAATATCCGCTTGTCTGACCTGAAGTGGGAAATGCGTTCGAGCATCAACGTGGGTATGGACTTCGGATTCTTCGACGACCGCTTGAAGCTGACCGTGGAAGGCTATCACACTGTGACGGATAATATGTTGCTGAGCAACTTCCGCATCCCGTCCAACTCCGGTTTCGCTACGGTGCCCTACCGTAACAACGGCCAGTTGAAGAACACCGGTTGGGAGTTCCACATCAGCACCAACAAGATGATTGAGTCCGGTAAGTTCTATATGGATATGAACGTCAACTTCGGTAACAACTACAACGAGATTACCAAGATGGATGAGTACGTATTGAACTCGTTGAACTCTTCGTATGGTTATGGCAATGGTGAGTGGTTGCGTCGCGTGCAGCTGAACAACTCGTTCGCCTCTATCTACGGTTTCCGTTACAAGGGTGTTTATCAGTATAACTACGACACCTTCAAGAACATGACTCCCGAGGAACGGGCTGACTTCATCGCCGCCGGAAAGACAGCTCCGGTAGCCAAGAATGCTGACGGAAGCGTCGTGTTGGATGCTGAGGGAAATCCGGTCCGCATGATGTATAACTATACCAACGATGCTTCGGGTAAGAACTATAAGTTCGCCGGTGGTGATGCCATTTACGAAGACATCAATCACGACGGACAGATTAACGCCCTTGATATTGTTTACTTGGGTAACTCGTTGCCTGAGTTGACCGGTGGTTTCGGTTTCACCTTCAATTACGACCGTTGGCGTCTGACCACTCAGTTTGTATATCGTGTGGGATATGACATCCTGAATATGGCCCGCCTGAACGCCGAAGCCATGACCGGTAACAACAACCAGAGTCAGGCTGTGAACTACCGCTGGCGTAAGGAGGGTGATGTGACCTCTATCCCCCGTGCCATGTATGGAAGTACTTCTAACTACAACACTCTTGTCAGTGACCGTTTCGTAGAGGATGGAAGCTACCTGCGTGTAAGCTACATCCAGTTGAACTACAGTGTGCCGAAGAAATCATTGAAGTGGTTGGGCCTGAATGGACTGAAATTTTATCTCAGTGCCAACAACCCCTTGGTATTCACCAAGTATTCAGGTGTGGACCCCGACGTGTCCAATAGTGGATATGACCCTGCCATCGATAACTCGCAGACTCCGCGTTCACGCTCATTCACATTTGGTTTGAATGTCGATTTCTAAGAAATGGAATAAGTTAAAAGCAAAACAAGACTGATTATGAAAAAACATGTATTAAATATAATCTGTGCAGCCGGACTCGTCGCAGGCGGTTTCACTTCTTGCAGCGATTTCTTGGAGATTGAGCCGCAGAATGAAATCCTTTTTGAGAACTTCTGGAACGAGAAGGCTGACGTGGATGCCATTGTAGCCGGAATCTACTCCGGTTTGCAGGGCGACGGAATCCTCACCCGTATGATCATTTGGGGTGAAGCCCGTAGTGAGAATATGGTGGCCGGTGCCAACATTGACAAAGATGTCAATCTGGACAACGTGCTGAAGGAGAACTTAAAGGCCAACAACGGATATACCTATTGGGGCGACTTCTACAACATCATCAACCGTTGTAATACCGTCATCAAGTATGCTCCTATGGTGGCTGAACGCGACATCAGTTTCACTGAAAGCGAATTGAAGGCTACAATTGCCGAGGTGACTGCTATCCGTGAGCTGTGTTACTTCTATTTGATTCGTACGTTCCGTAATGTTCCTTACTCGGAGGAGACTTATACGGACGACGATCAGGTGATGGACCTGCCGGCAACCGGCTTTGACGTAGTTCTGACCAATCTGATTAACAATTTGGAGGCCGTCAAGGGCGATGCAGTAAAGAAGTATCCCTCGACGACCAGCCTGAACAGCCTTTATCAGACCGGACGTATCACGCAGGATGCCATTCATGCCATGTTGTGCGAAATGTATCTTTGGAAGAAAGATTATGCAAACTGTATCAAGTACGCCGACCTGGTGATTGAAGCCAAGAAGAAGGCTGAAGAGGAGAATCGCAAAGGCGGATCGGGTAGTATGATGGGTCAGCAACAGGAGGATGATTTCTTGAATGATTATCCTTTGGAATTGGAGTCATCTCGTTCCGGTAGTCTCTATGGAAATGCTTATGATGCCATCTTTGGTACCGGAAACAGCAAGGAGTCTATCTTTGAACTGACTTTTGTGAAGGACAATGACAATATGCCCTCGAACGGTGCCGTGAACTTGTTCTATGGCAACATGAGTAGTCCCAGAGGATACATCCAGCCGGCCACTTTCCTGATAGATGACGTCAGCTCAGGTGTGTTCGCTGTATGGGACAACAAGTTCGATGCACGTTTCTATGAGTCAATCAATGATTTGAATACCTCTATCTACAAGTATGTGTGTCGTTCGATTTCTATCGATGCAACGACTGTTTCAAATTCGACACTGGATGTGCTTCGTTATTCACCTTACGCGGAGAATAAGGTAAAAAGCAATTGGATTATTTATCGTTTGACGGACATTATGTTGCTGAAAGCTGAAGCTCTGATTCAGACAGCTGTTGAAGGCGATGAAAGTGCAAACGTTATCCTGCGCGAGGCGTTTGACCTGGTTTCCGTTATTAACAAGCGTTCGCTCTGCCAGTCTCCCTTGAAAGATACGTTGAGCTTTGCCAACCACAACTCGAAGTATGCCATGAACGAACTCCTGTTGAAGGAGCGTCATCGCGAGTTGATGTTTGAGGGCAAGCGTTGGTTTGATTTGGTACGTTATTCGCAGCGTGACGGAAACACCGAAGTGTTGCGCCAGAATGCCCTGCGCAAGTACACGACCAACTCGTCGGTTATTCAGAACAAGCTGACTAAGATGGATGCTATCTATTGGCCCTACAATCGTGATGAATTGAAGGTGAACAGGAACCTGAAGCAGAATCCGGTGTACGGTAGCGGCGACGAAGAGGGTAGCTATAAGAAAACAGAATGATGCAACTAATCCATTAAAGAAGAAAAAAGTATGAAATTGATAAAGAACATAATCATTTCTGCAGTATGCAGTCTGGGTTTGTTTGCCTGCAAGGATGATATGGCAAACGAGCACTACTACACCTTTACGGGTGAAATGATGAGCGATTACATCACCACGCGTGAACAGTACAGTGATTTTGCGACCATTGTAAAGCGTGCAGAGCTGATGGACTTGCTTTCGACATACGGCCATTATACCTGCTTCTTGCCCTCCAATACCGCATTTGCCGAGTATTACAAGACACGGGGCATCGCGTCGGTGAATGACCTGACGGACGAGGAGTGTGACACCATTGCCAAGACACATTTGGTCGGCAATATGTATTCAACCATCGAAATGCCCGAAGGTACACTGAACACGGCTAATATGAACCGCCGTTACATTCAGATTACCCACGGAATGGACAGCGACAGCAATGCCGTGGTGTTTTTGAACCGTAAGGCCCATATCTACTTTGAGACTCAGGATGACTCGGTGGAGAACGGTATCGTTCATCCCATCAGCATGGTTCTGGAGAGTTCGAACAGCGGTGTGGCTGACATTATCAAGGAAAATGCACGCGTAGGTATTTTCCACGATGCTTTGGTGGCCACGGGTATCAACGAAGTGATTGGTGTAATGAAGGATGAGAACTATAATTACAAGGAATATCCTCGCTACCGTTACCGTTCGCACACTTGGACAGAAGTGGCTACTGTGCCTGACACCAAGAAGTATGGTTTTACCATCTTTGTACCTTCAGATTCAATCTTGAAACTCAAGTATGACGTGGAATCGTTGGAGGATTTGAAGGTCTTGGCCAAGAGTATCTATGACAAGACTTATCCTGCCGATGCCGGTCTGTATGATAATGATGTGAAGAACCCCAAGAATCCGTTGTACCGTTTTGTGGCTTACCACATCCTTACCCGCGACGTGAAAGGTGAGAACTTCTTGACAGGTAGGGTGCTGACATATAAGTCTATCAATGAGACGATGGGAACTCACACGAATCGTATGAACCCCATTGACTGGTATCATACCCTGTTGCCCAACACCATGATGAAATTGGAAAAACTGACCATGACAAGTTGGGTGGGTCCCACTTGTACCCTGAACAGACACTACGTCAACCGTCGTTGGGATGACAACTTCCAGATTCGCGGTTCTGAGGTGAATCCTACGTTGGAGACAGACTATGTGCAGGATGCTCCGAACGGACGCTACTTCTACGTGGATGACATCGTAGCCTTTACCGAAGACGTGCGTGACAAGGTTCAGAATATGCGTATTCGTATGGACTTCTCTACCGTCTTCCCCGAAATTATGACCAATGACATTCGTCAGAATGGTGACCCGACAACGGACGATGCCAGTGATGTGGCCGATGAAACATTCAAGAACGGACGTAACTATTACTTCCCCGAAGGTTATCTGGATGGTGTGACTTCAAAGGGTAACTGCTACTTCGTATATCGTCGTCCGCACATCAACTTCTGGTCGTATGCCGGTGACGAGTTCAACCTTTTTGGTGACTATGACTTCGAGTTCCGCCTGCCGCCCGTACCTTACTCGGGTGAATGGCAGATCCGCTTGGGATTCTGTGCGCTCGACACTCGTGGTATCGCTCAGGTGTACTTCGATGGCATTCCTCAAGGTATTCCTTTGGATATGCGTATGTATCTGAACGATGAGCAGATAATGGGTACGGAATATACTCCGGATGACAATGGATCATACTATAGCAGCCTGACTGACGAGGAGAAGGCAGAAGACCAGAAGGCCCTGAAGAATAAAGGATATTACCGTGGCCCACGTGGCGGATACCACACAAACGGTGATACCAAATACGAGTGGGTGGGTAAGGCTCAGACCTATCGTCGTGTGCTCTGCCAGACCTACATTGACAATACTAAGGATCACTACCTGCGTATCCGTTGTGCCTCTAAGAGCAAGACCGGTAACAACAATGAGTTTATGATGGACTACTTGGAACTGGTGCCGAAGAGTGTGTACGGTGTGGCTAACAGTGGTGAGATTGAAGACGATCTTTAACGTATAAAATCATAGACAGGAATTATGAAATGTAATTTGAAATATACAAAGGTACTGGGGCTGGCGTTAGCCGCCCTTACCTTCAATGCCTGCTCGGACGAGTGGAACGACCACTATGATGTGCAGCAGGTAGGTCAAGGACAGTCGCTGTGGGAAACCATCAAAACGGATCCGTCGTTGAGCCACTTTGCCAGCGTGATAGAGGCCACTGGATATGACCGCGCTTTGGCTAGCTCGCAGGTTTTCACGGTGTTTGCTCTGACCAATGAAGCCCTCAGTGTTGAGGAGGCTGACAAACTGATTGAAACCTATCGCGAGGAGAAGGACGTTCAGAAGGTGAAGGATGATGACAACACAACTATTAAGGAGTTTGTGAAGAACCACATCACCCTCTACAATCATTCCGTTTCTTCCAACAGTAACGACACCATCGTAATGCTGAATGGAAAGTATGTGGAACTGGATGCCAATTCACTGGACGGACATGAATTGTCGGAGAAGAATCAGTTGCATACCAACGGTATCCTTTTCAAACTGAACAGCCGGGTGAACTATTTCCACAATGTGTTTGAGTATTTGAAACAGGATGCAGACTTTGACAGTGTGGCCAATTTCTTGTATGGATACAATGTGTACGAGTTTGTGCCCGAACAGAGTGTACCCGGTGGTATTGAGAACGGACAGACCGTCTATCTTGACTCGGTGACCGTGTTACAGAATGACTTGTTCGGTTACTTGGGCCTTATCAATTCAGAAGACAGTGCCTACACTATGTTGGTTCCGACAAACACTGTATGGAAGGAGTTGGTGGAGGAGTATGACAGTTACTTCAACTATGACAATACCGTGGTGGACCGCGACTCATTGGCGTATACAGAGGCTCGTATGGCCATCGTGCGGGGTACGGTCTTCAGTCACAGTACCAATAAGAGTTGGGCAGACTCTGCCGTTTCAGTCAATGCTGTTCCCTACAATTATCGTAAAATGTACTACGGCTCAGCAGACGCTGCCTACTATGTGTATTACAACACCAATGCCGTAGACGGTGTTTTCAGTGGTGCAGAGGAACTGCAGTGCAGCAATGGACGTATTATGAAGACTGACAATTGGAATATCGCCAAGACACAAACATTTGTGCAGAATGTGCTAATGGAAGGCGAGGTGCGTAACAATCAGAAGGAGGTGGACGAAACTACTACCCGTACTCCGTTGCAGAGTACTTATGTTACTACTACTCATCCGTTGTATGACAAAATATCAAACGCTTCATGGGTGGAGATTATTCCCATTGGTCCGAATGCTCGTCCGAAGGTGTCGTTCTATATCGAGAATGTATTGTCTAACTTGCCTTACGACATCCAGTTGGTACTGGTTCCCACGTGGACGGGGAATCTGACAGATGCCGGAGTTGCCGAGACCGTAAGACCGAACTTCATGAACGTATCGCTGTCGTACAACGATCAGGACGGAAACGTGAAGACCGAGCAGATGCTGAGAAACTATACGACCAACTTCTTGCGCGAGGGTGTGGACACCACTTATGTGACTCCGGATACCATAATGGTGGCTGAGAACTATATGTTCCCCACTTGTTCGTATGGATTGACTACTCCTCAGGTAACATTGGAAATTGAGGGCCGTGGTGTGCAGGCTCTGAAAAAGTATGAGGGAACCATTCGTGTGGATGCCATCATCCTGAAACCACATGAAGAGGGAGGCTCAGTGAAAGAGTGATTCTTTAACCGATAAAAACAGTAAGATATGAATCGATATATATTATTTGGAATAACTTCGCTGATGGCATTCTCACTGAATGCATCAGCTCAAGAAGCCAATGCCGACGAAGCCGGACAGAATGCTAACCGCAGAGTGGTGAGCAACTACACTACACGTGTGGTTAAGGGTCGTGTCTTGGATGCTGTGACGGGAAAACCTTTGGCAGGTGCCATCGTGCGAGCCAATGAAATAAATGGCTTCAGTGCGTTGACAGATGACAACGGTGCATACGAATTGAAGGTGCCCGAATTTGCTACTGCCGTATATGTAAGTGCCCCTGACTACAATGCGGTGGTAATAGGTTTGCAGACGGGCGAGGAACAACATACAGCCAAACTTTATCAGGCTGGTTTCACGGCTGATTACGCTGAAGAGACTAATGTCCGCGGCGACCACGCTACTGCCGATTTCCAGTATTCGACTGCCATCAATGTAAAGGAAGAGGTGGGTGATCAATTGGGTGCCTACGCACGTACCATCACTCGCAACGGCACACCTGGTATCGGTAATGTCATGTTTATTCAGGGATTGAACTCACTGAACGTGAATGCACAGCCGTTGGTTGTGGTGGACGGGGTTATCCTTGACCAACAGTACAGCCGTGTGATGTTGCACGACGGATTCTACAACGACATCCTGTCGAATATCAATCCGGCTGACGTGGAGAAGGTGGAGGTAATGCGCAATGGAACTGCCCTGTATGGAGCAAAAGGTGCCAACGGTGTCATCTTGATAAAGACTCGCCGAAGCAATACCATGGCCACCCGAATTACGGCAACGGCTTCAGTGGGAGTGACTACATTGCCTAAGTTCATTGACATGATGGATGCCGAACAGTATCGTGGCTACGCTTCAGAGCTGTTGCAAGGAACAGGAACGGATTTGAAGTCTTTCAAGTTCTTGAACGAAGATCCGACGAACTACTACTATAAGCAGTATCACAACAATACCGATTGGAACAAAGACCTCTATCGCACGGCTTTCACACAGAACTATGGTGTGAACATCAGTGGTGGTGATGATGTAGCCCAGTACAACCTGTCGGTAGGATATACTTTGGGACAGAGTACATTGGAGTACAATGACTACAGCCGTTTGAATATCCGTTTCAACACGGACATCAACCTGACATCCAAGTTGGCTGTACGCTTTGATGCTTCTTTTGGTGACCAGTCACGCAACATTCGTGATGACGGTGCGCCCGAAGGGTATGACGAAGGAACCTCTACGGCACCTTCTTTCCTCGGTTACGTGAAGAGTCCCTTCTTGAGTCCGTACACCTACGGTCGTGGCCAGTTGTCAGATTCACACTATGACATTGAGGATGAAAGTTACTTGAACGAGGCTTTGGCCGAGGTGGAGAACTACAACTACCAGCTGGCTAACCCCTATGCTATCAATGAGTATGCCGACGGTGACAACAAGAATCGCTTTGAAAGCTCGATGCTGAATTTGGCTGTAACGCCCAAGTACAAGTTTAACGATCACCTTTCGCTGAGTGAGCATTTCAGCTACAATCTGGTGAATAACAACGAAAAGTACTACATTCCCGTGAACGGTGTCCCCAATTACTTTGTGTCCAGCGTGAATGCTTTCCGCGAGAACGAAGTACGTTCGCTCTACTCAAAGCAGGAATCTGTGTCAAGTGACACTCGTTTGGATTGGAGTAACAACTATGGGGCACACAGCATTGATGCCTTTGCCGGTATGCGTGTGAATTGGGAAAACTATACCATGAACTCCCAGTTGGGTTACAACACGGGTAACGACAAGACTCCCTTCTTGCACTCGGGACTGACCAACGCTCAGACAACCGGTACAAAGGATGCTTGGACATCCGTTGCTTGGTATGCACAGGCCAATTACAACTACAAGACCCGTTACTACTTGCAAGCCAACTTGACGGCTGAAAGTTCTTCCCGCTTCGGTTCCGATGCCGACGGATTGGATATGTGCGGTGTGCCTTGGGGACTGTTCTGGAGCGTACAGGGCGCTTGGGTTATTTCTAATGAATCTTGGTTTGCCAAGCAGAACGTGGTGAACTACTTGCGCTTGACGGCAGGATACGATGTGAGCGGTAATGATGACATTGACATCTACGCCGCACGCAGTTATTTCCGTGCCAGCAAGTTTTTGAACGCTATCTCCGGTTTGGCGTTTGCCGGTATCGGTAATACTGAAATCAAGTGGGAGACGACCGGACGCTTCAATGTGGGTATCGAAACAAATATGTTCAACAACCGCTTGAACTTGAGCGCCAACTTGTTCAAGAGTGTCACCACCGACTTGCTGACTTATCAGGGACTGAATATGGTTTCAGGTTTGGAAGAGAACTTGACTAACGGTGGTGAGTTGGAGAACCGTGGATTCGACGTGGCCGCTTCGGTGAAGGTGTTGGCTCTGAAGGACTGGCGTTGGCAATTGGGAGCCAGTGTTGGTCACTACAAAAATGAGATTACCGACCTCCCCCTGAACAAGGAGGGCAAAAGAATTATCGAGTCTGATGTGTATGGTGCTACGGTGTTGACCAAGATTGGTGAGTCTGCCAACTTGTTCTATGGTTACAAGACCGACGGTGTGTTTGCCACCACCGAGGACGCCGAAGCTGCCGGTCTCTACATCCTGGAGAACAAGCGAGACAAGATTCCCTTTGGAGCCGGTGATATGCGTTTTGTGGACTTTGACGGAAACAAGGAAATCAACGAGAATGACCGCACCGTCATTGGCGATCCCAACCCCGACTTTTATGGTAACATCTTCACTTCATTGGCTTACAAACGTCTGAAGTTGGATGTCCGCTTCAACTATTCGGTGGGTAACGACGTGTACAACTATATGCGTTCACAGCTGGAAGGTGGAAACCGCTTCATGAACCAGACAACAGCCATGGTGAACCGTTGGCAGGTAGAGGGTCAGCAGACTTCGATGCCGCGTGCTACGTTCCAAGACCCCATGGGCAATGCCCGCTTCAGCGATCGCTGGATTGAGGACGGAAGCTACCTGAAGTTGAAGACTGTGACTCTGTCATACGACCTTCCGATGACATCGGAGTACTTGCAGGGTATCCAGTTCTGGGTGCAGGCCAACAACCTCTTTACGGTTACCAAGTACTTGGGTGCCGACCCCGAGTCTGCCATGACCTCTTCTGTCATTGGTCAGGGAATCGACCTGGGTCGCTTGCCGCAGAGCACGTCTATAGTGGCCGGTGTGAAGATCAATCTCTAATGTGTGAACAAATTAAAGAACAAGATAGATATGAATGCAAAATCAATGATAAAAGATTTGATGCGCGGCAGTTTGCGTACGGCCTTTGGTGCCGTATGCCTGCTGGCATCAGGCGGTGCGCTGACCTCGTGCGAGGATTTCTTTGAGCACGAATCGGAGTATGTGATATATGAAGAAGACAATGCGCTGGACAATGCGGCCGATACCATCTATTCGGTGATTGGTATTATCAACAAGTTGCAGGCCGTTGCCGACCGCACCCTCTTGTTGGGTGAGGTGCGTGGCGATTTGGTGGATGTGACGTCAAGAGCCAGTGGCGACTTGCGCGATTTGGCTCTCTTCAACGTGGATGACAATAATATGTACAACAATCCGCGTGACTACTACGCAGTCATCAATAACTGCAACTACTTTATTGCTAAGGTGGACACGGCACTGAAGAACAACCGTAACGAATCCATCTTCATGCGCGAGTATGCAGCTGTGAAGGGCTTCCGTGCATGGACTTATCTGCAATTGGCGTTGAACTACGGAAGTGTGCCTTTTGTGACAGACCCTATTCTGACCAAAGAAGAGTCTGACCGTGAGTATCCTCGCAAGGACATCAAGGGTGTTTGCCAGTATTTCATTCAGGATTTGGCTTCGTTGGTGGACGTGAAAACTCCTTACTACGGTGAAATCCGTAGTAACGATTCCCGCCTGTTCTATTTCCCCATCCGTCTGTTGTTGGGCGACATGAACTTGTGGGCCGGAAATTACAAGGAGGCTGCTCGCAACTACTATGAATACCTCACCAAGCGCAATGGCGAGAACTCTGCCTATCCTATTGGCACCGATGTAGTCCGTTGGTTCGATAATGAATGGAACACTCGGTATGTAGGATGGAGCTTCCAGTTCAGCAGTGAGAGTTACGGAACACAGTCTGAACTGATTACCATGATTCCCGGTGACTCTATTCCTTCCGAGGGATACTACAGCGAACTGCGTAACCTCTACAACTCTACCAATGACAACGATTGGGAAGTCAGTCTGGTTCCTTCAAACAGCCTGATCAACCTTTCGGCCGCACAGAAGAACTGTGTGATTGTGGGCGACGCGGCTGCGCGTGACACGGTCTATGCTCCCAACAATTTGGACAACTATCAGAGTGGTGACCTCCGTTTGCAGGATACTTGGACGCTGACGAAGAATGCAACTCTGGTAGGTGACGGTTCTGCCAAGAAAGTGGATTATCAGCAAATTTCCAAGTTCTCGACCCGCAATGTGCACATTTATCGCCGCACCATGGTTTACTTGCGTTTGGCTGAGGCGCTCAACCGTGCCGGTTATCCGCGCTTTGCTTACCAGATTTTAGCCACCGGTGTCAACAACAAGGTCATTGAGGAGCAGGTGATACCCTACTATCGCAACGACTCCACCTACTTGCGCCAGTTCAATTTCCCCAACACCCTTTATGGACTTTACACGTTGGAAACTGCGAGCGTAGCCAATGCCAACACGATGGGAATCCATTCGAGAGGTTCGGGCTGGAGCGATGCCAATGCCTATTACCAGATGCCTAACGACACCACCATCAAGGATTCCTTGTCACTTATCCAGTATCAGATTGACGAGGTGGAAAAGATGATTGTCGATGAAGGCGCCTTGGAGTTCGCTTTCGAGGGAATCCGCTTCTACGACCTCATGCGTGTGGCTATGCATCGTGGTGAACCCTCTTTTCTGGCCGATCGCATCTATGCCCGTCGTGGCGAGAACAACATCGGACAGGTGAAGGCTGAGATTGCTGTCGATTTGACAGACATGAACAACTGGTATCTCGACTGGAATGGCCAGATTGGGGTGAAGAATTGATTTCTTTTCCCTTTCCCATTCCCCTTTTCGACAGAAGAGCAGAAGAACATAAGGGCTTTCTTTTGTTCTTTTGCTCTTCTGTTTTTCTATTCTTTTGTCGGAGAAAGATTGTAACCTTATATTGATAGTAAATCCTTTATGTTTTTCTGTTTATGAAACTCAAAATTATCCATTTGCTGGTGGCATTCCTGATGCTTCCGGTCTTTTCTGTTTATGTTGCGGCCTACAATACGACGGAGACTGTCGCTCAGGCCAGCGGCACCGTCACCCTCAGTGGCGATGTGGATTATGTGATTACCGGTGCTGACCCGTTTGCCGACGGTGCGGTGATAGACATCACCAATACGGAGAATGCCGTGGTGATTCTGTCCGCAGTAAAGCCCTCGCAAGTGTCTGCACACTTGGATCATATCCGCATTGCCGGCCAACGCGCCGTAAAGAATACCAATTGCATGGTGAAAATCTATGCCAATGGTTCCATCATCCTGCCTCATGGGAAAGACATCAGTCCTTTGACCGTCTATTCCGAACAGGATTGCCAAGGCGAATCGGCCACATTTGCAGTGGGCGGGCACACGTCGCTCAGCCATCATGCATTGGACAACCGCATCAAGAGCTTCTCCCTCAAGCGCGGCTATATGGTCTGGTTCGGCACACGTTCGCAAACCAACGACCCCGGTTATAACCGTATCTTCATTGCAGACAAGGAGAACATCGTTATCAATCTTCCCCACATCCTCAGCTCTTCCATTTCCGCCTTGCGCGTCAGCCAATGGAACGATGCCAGCAAGAAAGGATATGCCGGATGGGATCCTGCCTATAACGAACCCCTCAACACTACCTGGTGCTACAATTGGGATGCCGGCATCAACGTGTGGGAAGACCGCGAGTATGTGACCATCAAGCAACACAAGTGGTGGCCGGGCATTTCCGAAGTGGGAAACAATGGAACCTCAGCCAATGTGTTGAGCTTTAATGAACCCGACAATACGAATGACCCGGCACAGACTCCGGCCACAGTGGCCGAAGCCTTGGCCACTTGGCCCGAGATGATGGCTACCGGACGCCGCTTGGGTACACCGGCCATGGCCAGCAGCTGGAGCTGGCTCTATGAGTTCATCGACTCCATCGATGCCCGCGGATGGCGTTGCGACTTTGTCGCCGTGCACAGCTACTGGTACAGCGATTGGGGCAGTTGGCTGGGAACGCTTCAAGGAGTGAAGAACCGCACCGGCCGT
Organism: uncultured Bacteroides sp.; assembly: GCA_964503565.1. GTDB lineage: Bacteria > Bacteroidota > Bacteroidia > Bacteroidales > Bacteroidaceae > Phocaeicola_A. The sequence continues at coordinate 4,271 of CAZDAN010000002.1, read as the reverse complement.
CCCATCTGGATTACCGAAATGAACTACGGAGCCAACTGGACCGGCTGGCCCGGAAGCAACACCGAGGGCAATGCGGCCAACTATGCCATCCAACTGCAACACATGGGACCCATCTTGGACGGATTGGAGGCCACGCCTTGGATTGAGCGTTACGCCTATTATAACTGGGTGCAGGATTGCCGCATGGTCATTGACGGTAACATGAAGTTGACCCCGATCGGTGAATATTATGCCAATCTGCAATCGAACCTGGCCTACAGTTCGGCTTACAACGTCGTTCCCAAGTTGCCCAAGATGAAAGACCCCTCGGCCCTGACCGTCCGATATGACAAAGCCTCCCACACCGCCACACTCGCTTGGAAGGAATACAACGGCGAGTATAATGGCCGTGTCACGGTGGAGCGTCGGATGCCCGGCGAGGTGTGGCAGGCCGTGTACGAGGTGCCGATGAAGGAGGGGGCTGCTTCGTACACCTGGAAAGACACCCATTCCATGAGCGGTTACGAGTATCGCATTCATGTGGTCGACGCCAACGGCCTCAGCCGCTACACCCGTGTGCAGGAGGCTGTAATCGAACATTTGGAGGTGGGCGATGCCATTCTGATGGAAGGTCAACTCCGATACCTTGGCGGCAATCTGATGATTGGCGGCGACTTTGACCTTGGCACGGCCGGATGGACTGACGGCGAAGGAAATCCCCTGTCGGCCGAGAACTTCGAAGTCATTTCTGCCGGTGGTGTGGACGACGGTCCCTTCTTGCGTGCCTGGAGCAGCGAGACTCAGATGAACAATCCCGGCGCCTTGAAGTACGTTGTGGACATTCTTCCCGGGCAGGACTACTACTTCTCTGCTGCCGTGCTCAACAGCGATTATGCATTCCACCGACTGAGTCTTACAACCGATGGCACCCGCGAAGACAGCCTCTTGGCCGGTCTTACTGTCGGTCCTCAGTGGTCGTCCCAGACGGTGTGTTTCCACAGCGGAACCACCTACAGCCGCGCGCTCTTCTCCAGCCGTCGCATGGGAGGAAAGTCCTGCATCGACAAGGTAGCCCTCTGCCCGCTGTACTCCACTCGCGAGGAGGCTTTTGTTTCCGCCATCCCCATCCTCCAGCGTCGGGCTTTGTATGTGCTCCCGTTGTTAGAGGCTTATCCCGACTTGCACGCCGAGCTTTCTTCCGTCCTCTCCACCTTCTCTGGTTCTGACGAGGTGGCCTACGACCGTTTGGCCTTTGCCGTCGATGGGGCTTTGCAAGCCGTTCGCGACATTCATTCCATTGACTCTCTGGCTCCCTATGCCGAGGCGGCTGCCGCCTTGTCGCTGCCCGGTCACGAGGAGGTGAGCCAAGCCTTGCAAGCCACTCGCACAGCCACTACAGCCGCAGCCGTCACCGAAGCCTTGGCGGAACTTCGTCGGTCGCTTGATTCATATCTGCCGATGATTTACGCCTCCGACTACATCGAATCGCCCGATTTTCAGGATCTTTCCAACTGGGAGGTCAAGAAGGGAAGCTACACCGAGGGTAGCCAACGCATGACCACCGCTGCCGGCCTCCGTTGCTGGAGTGCCCTTTGGACGGGTGTCAGTGCTTCTGCCGGAAAGTCTCAGAGTATGGAAATCCGCCAACATCTTTCCGACCTCTCCCACGGTGTGTATGCCCTCGAGTGCAAGGCTGCCACCGACCATGCCTGTCTGTCCGACCAGCATGGTTATATGGTGGCCGGTGGCGACACGTTGGCTTCGCCCGTCCTGTCTTACGACCGGTTGGATATTCCCATGCTGGCCGACAGTGCCCGTTGGGAGACCTTGGTCACTCCTCCCGTTTATCTGGAGGACAACTCCCGTCTCACCGTCGGCTTCCTTGGTACCAAACAGGGGGCTGTGGATAATGCCTGGAGGGATTTTTCCGATGCCGAAGCTGTCCGCGACCAGCGCGAAGGCTGGTGGTGTGCCACCGGCTTTACCCTCCGCTTCTGTCCGGTGTATCGTCTCTCGGTTCCCGAGGGAGGGTGGGGCGTCATCTGTCTGCCCCGTGTCTTCACCGTTCCTGCCGGCGTGCGCATCTATCAGATTGCCGGTCTGACGGAGGACTTCACCCGCCTTTGCCTTGAGGAGGCCGACACCGTAGCTGCTGGTGTTCCCTATATCTATTATGCAACCGATTCGGAACTTGCCTTCTTTGAACAGGGCGAACCCGTTGCCGCGGCCTCTACGGTCGGCAACCTTCGCGGTAATTTCAAAACCGCCATCAAGGTCCCCTCCGGATGCTATTACCTCAGTGGCGGAGCCTGGCATCGGGCCACGTCAGCCGACCGTCCGGCCATGGCAGACTTTTCCGGCATTCTGCGTCGTGTTCAGGGATTCCCCGTTCTCTCTGATTGGGGCGGTGTGACAATTCCCATTTATGGGGCTGACGAAGAGATGGCCAAATCCGTCCTTCCTGTTTGGGCCGATGGCGAAGCCGGAGGTGCGGCCGTGCCTGATGGATACTACACCGTCGATGGCCGCCGCGTGGAGGCTCCCGTCAGCGGAGGGGTCTATATCCGCGTCCTGAACGGAAAGGCTGAGAAGACAGTGAAATAAATAGGATTTCAGGCACAGATTACACGGATTGACACGGATTTCTCATTGTTCTTGTTCTTAGTATCCGCGTCAATCCGTGTAATCTGTGCCTGAAAAGTAAACAGGAATCCCCCCCTCTTCTTCTTCTTTTAATTGATCTGCTCCATCAATTGGGCAATGTTGGCCGTGAAGAGGCGGACGGAGATGGCCAACAGGATGATGCCGAAGAATTTGCGGAGCATATAGATACCCCCTTTGCCTAAGAGATGTTCTATCTTCCCCGTCATGGAGAGGACAATGTACACCCACACCATATTGAGCACAAGAGCAATGATGATGTTGATGGCGGCAAATTCGGCCCGCAGGGAGAGCAGGGTGGTGAATGAGCCGGCTCCTGCCAGCAGGGGAAAGACCAACGGCACGAGAGTGGCCTCTTTGATGGGGCCTTGATTCTTGAATATCTCCACATCGAGAATCATCTCCAACGACATCAGGAAGATGATGAAGGCGCCCGCCACGGCAAACGAGGCGATGTCCACTTGGAAGAGTTTGAGCAGCATCTCGCCGGCAAAGAAGAAACCGACAAGCAGCAGGAAGGAGATGAGCGTGGCTGTCCATGCCTTGAAGTTGCGCCCTTTCTGCTTCAGGTCGATGATGATGGGAATGGAGCCGATGATGTCGATAACAGCAAACAATACGATGAATGCGCTGAGGATTTCCTGAAAACTGATAGCTGAGAACATACGCGTTTATTGGTTAAATGATAGTGCAAATATATTCAATATTTATGCAATGAACAATGAAAAACGGCCATTTGTTTGCTTGAAAACTAAAAAAAGATGAAAAAGGACGTTTTCTTATGCACTTCTTGCAGTGGAAATAGTTATATTTGTGTGCCTAAAACGAGTGATTTATGGATTTTACGATGTATGACACCCTGTTGCAGCTGCCTTTGTTTCAGGGGTTGGGTAAGAATGATATAACGGACATCCTGTCCAAGGTGAAGTTCCACGTCAGGAAGTACGGGCCGGGCGAATATGTTTTCCGTCAGGGAGATGTCTGTTCGGAGGTCGGCTTCTTGTTGAACGGCACCCTGATGGCCGAAACGGTGTCGTGGGATGGTTCTTATCTGTTTTGCGAGCAGTTGCCTTATGCTTGCATGATCGAGTTGTATTCCCTGTTCGGCATCCGTCCCTATTACCAGGCGTCGTATCGTGCGGTCACCGATGTGGGGGTACTCACAATCGGGAAGCAATACCTCTTTGAACTCTTGTCCTCCTATGTCCCCTGTGCCCTCAACTTTTCCAACATCATCTGCACCCGTTCCCAATACCTCTACCAACGTATCTGGAGCGATGAGGCCGGCAGCCTGCCCGTCCGCTTTCTCCGTTTCCTGATACAGCGTAGCGTCCGTCCCGTAGGGTATAAGCTGTTGCGCATCAAGATGGAGGACCTGGCCACGCTGTTGGACGACCGCCGCATCAATATATCCCGGATGCTGAATGCTTTACAGACCGATGGCCTGGTGTGTCTCAAACGCAAGGAGATAGAGATTCCTGCTCTGGAAAAGCTCGTACACCACTTGAATAATCACCGACTTGGATAAAACCTTGCTTTACAGTGCGTAAAACTTGAAACATCTGCCCCGACTTTTATATTTCACGTCGTGGAATATTCGTTCCACGTCGCGAAATGAATATTCCACGACG
>CAZDAN010000001.1:0-30504 GCA_964503565.1 uncultured Bacteroides sp. | reverse complement strand
AAGCCTCAATCTTAGAAAGGATGTAGTTGTAGAATACCTGAAGAATCAAAGCGGCAACGATACCGAAGATAGTAGTAATCAAGGCCACCTTCATACCACCGGCAACAACGGTCGGAGAGATATCACCAGCTGCCTCGATAGCGTCGAACGCCTGCACCATACCAATCACAGTACCCAAGAATCCGAGTGAAGGAGACATGGCGATGAACAGAGTAATCCAAGAGCAACCCTTTTCGAGGTAAGCTGACTGAACGCCACCGTAAGAAACTACAGAACGCTCAACAACGTCGATACCTTCGTCGATACGCATCAGACCCTGATAGCAGATAGAGGCAACAGGACCACGAGTGTTGCGGCAAACTGTCTTTGCGCCCTCAACATCACCCTTAGAAAGAGCCTCTTCAATCTTAGCCATCAATTTCTTAGTATTCACTTCTGCCAAGCTCAAGTAGATGATACGCTCGATACAGAAAGCCAAACCGATTACCAACGCGATAGCAACCAATGACATGAAGCCTGCGTCACCTTCAATAAACTTAGTCTTCAACTCCTTGTGGATACCACCTTCAGTTTCCTCAACAACGGGAGCGGGTTCGGCTGCGGGAGCCTCTTCAACAGCCGCTGAATCAACAGCAGCAGGATCTACAACTTCAGTAGAAGCGGGAGCTTCGTCCTGAGCCATCACTGACTGGGTAAGACCAAAGGTCATCATTCCCATCACTGCAACAATTGCAAATAACTTTTTCATTGTGTCTTTAATTTTTTTAGATTAAATAATTATTAGTTTATTGTTTATTTCTCTCTGTTTTCTGTCAAGCATCTCTGCTTTTTCCTCCGGTTTTCACCTTGCGGAGAGAGGGGGATTCGAACCCCCGATACGCTTTAGGCGTATACACGCTTTCCAGGCGTGCCTCTTCAACCACTCGAGCATCTCTCCAATTCACATCCATCAAGTAAAAACGGATGTATTTTCACCTATTTATCGCACGGTTCGCCGAGTTTCCAACTACAAATGTATTCTTTTTATTCGGCTTACCCATCTTTCTTTCCATTAAAATTCAGCCAAAAGGCCAAAATTAACTTATTTTAAAACTCTCAAGCACTTTTTTGCCTTCTTTTACCTCTTTTCAAACACCTTTTCCGCATTTTCTGTCGTCGCCCGCGCCACGTCCGCCACATCGCGTCCATACACCGAAGCAAGGTGGGCCAATGTAAACTTTATGTAGGCACTCTCGTTGCGTTTCCCCCGATGGGGCACAGGCGCCAAATAAGGCGAATCAGTCTCCAACACAATCCGTTCGAGAGGAACTCCCGTCAACACACCAGGAAGAGTGGACTTCTTGAAGGTGAGCACTCCGTTTATGCCCAACATGAATCCTTCGAACGAAAGCAATCTTTGCGCCTCTTCGGCGGTGCCGGTAAAGCTATGAAAGATTCCTCTGAGGGAAGTCTGCCGATAATCGCACATCACGGCATAAAGCTCATCAAATGCCTCGCGGCAATGTATCACCAACGGGAGGTCGTACTCCAACGCCCATGCCACTTGTTGGCGAAGAGCCTCTTCCTGCTCGCGGCGAAAGGTCTTGTCCCAATAGAGGTCAAGCCCCACTTCACCGATAGCGACAAAAGGACGACCCGGCCTGTCAAGGTATGGCTTCAAGGCATCCAATTCTGCCTGAAACCCCTCTCCCACCGAAGTGGGATGCAACCCCAACATGGGGAAGCAATATCCCTCATACGTGCGACACACCCGCAGGAGGTTGTCCACCGTAGAGGCATCGATATTGGGCATATAGATACGGCTGATGCCTGCTTCGTGTGCCCGCTCCACCACCTCCGGAAGGTCTGCATTGAACTCCTCGGTAAAGAGGTGTGAATGAGTATCGACTATCTGCATACTCTATGCGTTTCGCCCCATCAGCGAGAAGGCAAAGTTGCGCAACTGCTGTTTGCGGGCTTCTTCGACTGCCACTTTGTCCAGGCAAGCCTCGGCTGCCCGGAAGTATGATTCGATTTTCCGGTGACAAAGTTCCTTGATACCGATGGCATCGTAGAGGGCTGTCACCGCGCTCACCTTTTCTCCGGGCTTGTAATCCACGGCGGCTATCCACCGTTCAAGCTCGGCACGCTGCCACTTGTCAGCACGTTGCAAAGCGTTGATGAGCATATAGGTTTTCTTGTTACAGAGGATGTCGCCTCCTATCTTTTTGCCAAAGACAGCCGGGTCGCCATAAACGTCGAGATAGTCGTCCTGCAACTGGAAAGCCAATCCCAACTGAAGACCGAAATCATACAGATGACGGGCATCTTCGGCCGGTGCACCTGCCTGTACGGCTCCTATCTGCAAACTGGCAGCCAAGAGAACCGAAGTCTTCAGGCGAATCATCTCGAGGTATTCCTCTTCAGTCACATCGTCGCGTGTTTCGAACTCCATGTCGAACTGCTGTCCTTCGCCTATCTCGAGCGCCGTTTCGTTGAAGATGTCCATCACAGCTTTCAGGTAGGGTTCGGGACAACGGGTCATCATCTGATAAGCCAACACCAGCATGGTGTCGCCCGAAAGGATGGCCGTATTCTCGTCCCACCTCCTATGCACGGTGGGGTTTCCGCGACGCAAATCGGCCTTGTCCATCAGGTCGTCATGAAGAAGCGTATAATTATGATAGGTCTCGATGGCGGCAGCTGCGGAGAGGATATCGTCCACCTCTACCTTATATATATTATAAGCCATCAGCATCAACACGGGGCGTATGCGTTTGCCTCCGAGGGCGAGGGTGTATTCCACCGGCTCGTACAATCCCACAGGCTGACGCTTATAGCCGAGTGTGGCAATATACGCGTTGATTTTCTCCTGAAGTTGCGATGCGTCGTACATCATCATGCAGTTTCTGTTCAATAGGAAAAAGGCGGAGCGACTATACCATCAGGCACGGACTGAGTCCGCACCTTAAGAATCACTCACCCAGTGATTATTGGAGACGGAACTGAATAGGCAAGGTGAATTTCACACGCACGGTCTTACCACGCTGTTCACCGGGCTTCCACCTCGGCATGGCATTTACCACGCGGAGAGCTTCCTTATCCAAATAGGGGTCAACACTGCGGATAACAACGGGGTCAACGATAGAACCATCACGGTTAACCACGAACTGAACAACTACACGACCCTGTACACCATTCTCCTGAGAGATAGAGGGGTACTTGATGTTCTTCTGCAGCCACTTCATCAGCTCGGCAGCACCACCGGGGAACTCAGGCATGGCCTCTACCACCTGGAAGATTTCCTCTTCCTTCTCGGGCTCTGCCACCACTACGTTCTCGATGTTTTGAATCTCAACCACCTCACCCATATCTTCATCAGATGCGATGATGGTTTCTTCGATGTCAGCATCGTCTTCCACGATTTCGATGGTCTCAGAAAGGCTCTTTGCCTCTACCGGCACAGGAGCCACAGGCTTTTCCTGCATGGTAATGGGGATGATTTCCTCTTCGAACATCAGCATCGGTGCTTCGATAATTTCACCGGTTTCAATCTTTTCGCGCTTTGTCCACTCGAAAGCGATAAACATGACAGCTAAAACTAAGATGTAACCCACCAACAGCCAGGTGGTCTTTTTGCCTTCCAAATCGGCAATAGGAGCTTTTTTGACTTCCATACTTTTTATTTATTTTTTTGTTTTTTGAATATACAGTTTTTCAATCGTCGGGCAAATGTAGCACATATTTTTCATTTACGTTCACACTTGCTCTGTTTTTTTCCAAAAGTGGGGCGTTTTTTAAGTTTTTTAATCCTTTAAGAGGTATAACGGGGGTTAAAAAAGGCTTTTTTTCCTTTCTTTCCTAAAAATGGTTTTGCTGAACATTCGGCCTTTAGCAGCCCAAAGAGCGAATCAAAATCTCCCTTTGGATCCCGTCATCCCCTCCGGCCCCTCTGCCTCCAAAAAAAAATAAATAGTACAATAAAAAAAAGAGGAACAAGTTATCTATAGATAGATAAGATTGTATTATCTTTGCTTCGCAAATTATGAAAAGACATTGGATATTCACTTTACTGATGACGCTGGCCGGTGCAAGCGTGGCGCAAGACGGCACGACGGCCTTCCCATTCCTGCGTCTCCCCCACTCGGCACACGCCGCCGCCTTGGGAGGCGAGAACATCACGACCATAGCCGATGACCTGACTTTGGCCTTCCACAATCCGGCCTTGTTGAGCAACGTGGCGGACAAGACGCTGAACCTGAACTTCACCTCGTACATCGAAGGAAGCAAGGTGGCCAGCGCCGCCTTCTCGCGCCAGTTCGGCGAACGCTCGGCCTGGGCAGCCACGGTGCAATACATGGATTATGGCGACATCACCGAAACGGACATCAACAACAACGAGCTGGGCCAAACCTCGGCAAAGGACATGGCCATCATGGGCACCTATAACTATCTGCTGAGCGAGCGGTGGAGCGGCGGAGTGACGGCTAAGCTCATCCATGGCAACTATGCTGAATACACATCGTTTGCCATCGGCGTGGATTTGGGCGTGAACTATTTCGATGCGGAGAAGGACTTTTCGGTCTCCTTGGTCTTGAAGAACTTGGGCGGACAGGTGAAATCCTTCGACAACGAGCACGAAAAACTTCCCCTGAACATGCAAGTGGGCTTCACCAAGCGGCTGGCTCATGCTCCCATCCGCCTCTCCGTCACCTTGGACGACCTGACGCACTGGGAGTCGGCTTACTACAATCCCGAGGAGAAAGACATCAGTTTCGGCGACCTGCTTCTCAACCACATGGTGTTGGGTGTGGAGATTACGCCGAGCGACCGCTTCTACTTGGCGGCCGGATACAATTGCAAGCGCGGCCACGAACTGAAGGCCGACGGAGGAAGCAAATGGACGGGCGTCACATTGGGCGGCGGACTCCAATTGAAACGCATCAAATTGGGGGCGGCTTATGCCAACTATCACACGGCGGCGTCGTCGCTGGTGCTGAACTTCAGCATGGGATTGTAACAGAAACCATAGGAACTATAGAATCCACAAATACGACAGGTACTATAGGCACTATAAACTATATAATATAATAAGGTATAAGAAAGATGAAGAAAATAACTATCGCCATCGACGGGTTCTCGTCGTGCGGAAAGAGCACCATGGCCAAGGACCTTGCCCGCGAAATCGGCTACATCTACATTGATAGCGGCGCCATGTACCGCGCCGTCACCCTCCATTGCATCGAACAGGGGCTTTTCGACGGAAAGGAGATTGACACGGAGAAGCTGAGAAAGGAAATCGACCACATCCGCATCTCGTTTGCCCTCGACCCTGCCACCGGACGGCCGCGCACGCAGCTGAACGGCACGGACGTGGAAGACCGCATCCGCACGATGGAGGTATCATCGCGCGTCAGCATCATCGCCGCCATCGATTTCGTGCGCACTTTCCTCGTTGCCCAACAACAGGAGATGGGACGCGCCAAAGGCATCGTGATGGACGGGCGCGACATAGGCACCACCGTCTTTCCCGACGCTGAATTGAAGGTATTTGTCACCGCTTCGGCCGAGATTCGCGCCGAACGCCGCTACAAGGAGCTGATGGAGAAGGGCGAAAAGGCCGACTTCGAGGAGATATTGGCCAACGTGAAGGAGCGCGACCACATCGACCAGACACGTGTCGTCAGCCCCTTGCGCCGTGCCGACGATGCCCTGCTCTTAGACAACAGCCACCTGACCATCACCGAGCAGAAGGCCTGGCTCATCGAACAATTCCGCAAAGCCGCCGCCGAAGCATGATACGTATAGAGATTGACAACAGTTCGGGCTTCTGCTTCGGAGTGACCACCGCCATCCGGAAAGCCGAGGAGGAGCTCCGCAAGGGTACCCCACTCTATTGCTTGGGCGACATTGTGCACAACGGAAAGGAGTGCGACCGCCTGAAGGAATTGGGGCTCATCACCATCAACCACGAGGAGTTCAAACAGTTGCGCGGCGTGAAGGTGCTCCTGCGCGCCCACGGCGAACCGCCCGAAACCTACGAGACGGCACGGAAGAACGAAATTGAAATCATCGATGCCACCTGCCCCGTGGTGTTGCGCCTGCAACGCCGCATCAAGCAGGAATACGACCTGAAGGGAGCCGAAACCGACAAGCAGATTGTCATCTTCGGCAAAGCCGGACATGCCGAGGTCCTCGGCCTGGTGGGGCAGACGGAGGGAAAGGCCATCGTCATCGAAAACCTGCAGGAGGCCGAGCAATTGGACTTCAGCAAAGACATCCGCCTCTACTCCCAAACGACCAAATCGCTCGACGAGTTCTGGCAAATCGTCGAATACATCAAGGAGCACATCTCCCCCTCGGCCTCCTTTGAGTACTACGACACCATCTGCCGACAGGTGGCCAACCGCATGCCGAACATCCGCGCCTTTGCCACGTCGCACGACCTCATCTTCTTCGTCAGCGGCAAGAAAAGCTCGAACGGCAAAATCCTCTTCAACGAGTGCCGACAGGTAAATCCCAACGCCCACCTGATAGAGGATGCCCGCGAAATCGACTTCCGCCTGCTCGACGGCGTGAAGAGCGTCGGCATCTGCGGTGCCACCTCCACTCCCAAATGGCTGATGGAGGCCTGCAAGACAGCCATCGAAAACGCCTTGGAGGAATCGGAAAACAGAAAAGGAACAAATAACCAATAACAGAAAAGAATATGGCAACCATCAAATGTATCGGCATCCTCACCTCGGGAGGCGATGCCCCCGGCATGAATGCCGCCATCCGCGCCGTCACCCGTGCGGCCATCTACAACGGACTGAAGGTAAAAGGTATCTATCGCGGATACAAAGGACTCGTCACCGGCGAGATTGTAGAGTTCAAGACACAAAACGTGAGCAACATCATCCATCAGGGCGGAACCATCCTGAAGACGGCCCGCTGCAAGGAGTTCACCACGCCCGAAGGACGCGCCCTCGCCTACGAAAACATGAAGAAGGAGGAGATTGATGCCCTCGTCATCATCGGTGGAGACGGCTCGCTCACCGGTGCCCGCATCTTTGCCCAGGAGTACGACGTGCCTTGCATCGGACTTCCCGGCACCATCGACAACGACCTCTACGGCACCGACACCACCATCGGCTACGACACGGCCCTGAACACCATCCTCGATGCCGTAGATAAGATTCGCGACACGGCCACCTCGCACGAGCGTCTCTTCTTCGTCGAAGTCATGGGACGCGACGCCGGCTTCCTGGCACTGAACGGAGCCATTGCCGCCGGAGCCGAGGCAGCCATCATCCCCGAGTTCAGCACCGAAGTTGACCAATTGGCCGAATTCATCAAGAACGGCTTCCGCAAGTCAAAGAGCAGCAGCATCGTCCTTGTGGCCGAAAGTGACATCACCGGCGGCGCCATGGCCTTGGCCGAACGCGTAAAGAATGAATATCCGCAATACGACGTGCGCGTCTCCATCCTCGGCCACCTGCAACGCGGCGGACGCCCCACGGCTCACGACCGCATCATCGCCAGCCGTATGGGAGCAGCCAGCATCGATGCCCTGATGGAGGGCCAGCGCAACGTGATGATTGGCATCGAACACGATGAAATCGTGTACGTCCCCTTCACCAAAGCCATCAAAAATGACAAGCCCATCAAGAAGGAACTGGTGAACGTCCTTAATTCACTTTCCATCTGAAAAAACACTGAATAAGGGGGAATTTTATTCAATTCGAGGGGGATTTTCGTTCAGAACCCGCCCTTTTATGGAGGACAAGAATCGACATTAACGATTTTTGCCCTCCATTTATTTTAGAAAATCTTGAAAGGAGCGCCCAAGAAGCAGTAATATTGCACTCGGAAACAGAAAAGCAGAATTTTTTCACCTTATAAATTATAAATATGTGTATGACTACATTAGATTTCAAAACCGAGTTGCTGGCCATTCAAAATGAATTGCTGCGTTTCGCCTACAAGTTGACATCCGACCCCGAAGATGCGAATGATCTGTTACAGGAAACTTCCCTGAAGGCCCTGGACAACGAAGACAAGTTTGAGCCCGACACCAATTTCCGCGGCTGGATGTACACCATCATGCGTAACATATTTATAAATAACTATCGCAAGCAGGTACGCGACCAGACCTTCATCGACCATACCGACAATCTGTATCACATCAACCAATCCAAAGATATGGCATTCGACAGTACCGAGGCCGCCTACGACCTCAAAGAAATTCACCGCGCAGTCAACCGCCTGCCCAAAGAGTATCGCATCCCGTTCTCCATGCACGTCTCCGGTTTCAAGTACCGCGAGATTGCCGACAAGCTCGGCCTTCCCTTGGGAACGGTCAAGAGCCGCATCTTCTTCACCCGCCAACGCCTGCAGATGGAGCTGAAGGATTTCAGATGAACGGCTCACAAAAGTTGTAACATTGCCGTAAAAACTCTTCCTGACAGGGTGTCTTTTTCGTTCCACGTCGCGGAATATTCATTTCACGACGTGGAATAATTATTTCACGACGTGAAACGAACATTTCACGACGCGAAATATAGAACTGAATCCGTTACCTCTGTTAATAAGAGTATAAAATACATTAAATAGTCTGTAAAACGAAACTGTTTCTGATATAATCCGTATATTTGTGGCAAAATAAACAGAAATATAAGCCATTACGATTATGACACAACGACTCTCCTCCCTCCTGTTTGCCCTGATGGTGGGTCTCCTCAGCCTGTCGGCACAGAGCCGTGGGCAACAAAAAAAGAGCATCAACCAGCTTGAGCAGGAGGGACGGCCTCGGGAGGTCATCGCCGCCGCCCAAGAGGTGTTCCGCAAGGCAGAGAGCGAGCGGCGGACGACACTGATGATGCGGTCTTTCCTGGTGGCCATGGGGCACAGGAAACACCTGAGCACGGACAGCCTGTATGCAGATATTGCCGCCCTTGAACAGTGGGCGGCCGACCCCATCACGCCCGTGAGCGACGCGGCCATGCTGCACTCCCTGTTGGGCAGCATCTATGCCTACTCGGCCCAAGGGCGATACGATAACAAGGTGGTGAACCCGCTGCCCGAGGACATGAGCCAATGGACACGGCTGATGTATCACCAGCGGGCGTTCGACCACTTCGCAGCCTCCGTCAGCCGGTTGGAGGAACTGCAGGGATATTCCACTCTCAACTACACCCCCATCACCTACACGGGCCGATGGAGCGACATGTACCAACACGACCTGATGCACCTCATCGGCCGACGCGCCGTGTTTGGCATCAAAGGATTGGAGAACCAACTGAGCCGTGCCTACGAGCAAACATCGTGGAGGGAGTTCACCCTCGACTACGACCGTTTCCGCCTCGACACGCTCACGTCGGCCTCGGCCTACGACTGCCCCGCCTTCGTGATGCGCACCTTCCAGCGGATGCTGCGGCTACTTGAGAAGAACAGAATGAGCGACGGCTGGCTCAGCATGGAGCAGAACCGACTGAACATCATCCCCCACTATGCCCGCGACGAAGAGGAGTGTCTGCGCCTGCTGCGCGACTTGAAGGAGAAGTTCAGCGGGAACGACCTCTGCGCAAGCCTCTGCTACGACATCGCCACCATCCTCAGAAGGCAGGACAAGAACGCCGAAGCATTAGACATCCTGCACGAGGGAATAAAGAAGTACCCCAAGTACGGCGCCATCAGCCTGTTGAGCAACATGGTGAAGGAAATCCGGCAGCCCCACCTCATCATGTGGGACGCCTCGGAGTACTACAATCCGGGCGACACGGCCACGCTGCGCCTCAGCCACCGCAACCTGACGGGTTGCACTGTCTGGCTTCGCCGCGTACAGTGTCCCTTGGACACCCTTCAGGCATACAGCGGCCATGCCGAGGGGCTGAAAAAGTACAGCACCTTCCACAGCGAACAGAAGTTCGCCCTGCAACGCGACACGAACAACCTGATGCAGGACACCGTCGTGCGTCTGTCCCTGCCCAAGGAGTCGGGCATTTACCTGATAGAGACCATTGCCAACGGGAAGGGGTCGAACTTAGACTGGTTTTACATCTCGCCCTACAAACTGGTATCGCGCAGCCTGCCGGGAGGCCTCATCGAATACGTTGTGTTGGACGCCCGGAGCGGACATCCCGTGAAAGGAGCCACCCTGCACCTGGCCAAGTACGACCACAAGCAGAAGCGAATCGTCCCCACCGAGGCGAAACGGATGGACAAGGACGGATGCATCACCATCCTGTCGGGCTTTGAGGGCGACCTGGTGCGCGTGAGCACGGAGGCGGACAACTCCATGCCCTACGTATCCAAAAAGAACTATTCGGCATGGCCACGCCCCATTGAAGAGAAACGGCTCATCACCCGACTGATGAGCGACCGCACCCATTTCCGTCCGGGACAGACTATATATATAAAAGGTATAAGCCACTGGCAACTGCCGAACGACAGTGTGTGGACCGCCCGGGACGAAGCGTTTGAACTGACGTTGAAGAGCCCCAAGGGACAAGTGGTTGAAAAGAAGACGGTCAGGAGCAATGAGTTCGGCTCATTCGACACGGAGTTTGTGTTGCCCACCGGCGGACTGAACGGCACATACTGGGTGGAAGCAAGCGGAAAGGAGACCCAAACAAGCACATCGCTCCGTTTCCAAGTGGAGGAGTACAAGTTGCCGACCTTCGAAGTGACCTTTGATAAAGTGACGACGGCCTATGCCATCGGCGACACGGTGGTGCTGACGGGCCGCGCCGTGACCTACAGCGGTGTGCCCGTGGCCGACGGCCAGGTGAGCTACCGCGTGAACAAGACTTACAGCGGATGGTCAGACGGATGGCGCGACTACTGGATCGACAGCGAGATGACAGACGGCCAAACCACCACCGACAGCGACGGACGCTTCAGTTTCAGCGTTCCCTTGAACGAAGTGGAGGGGATGAAAGAGAAGCTCTGCTGGTGGCGCTACCAATATGAGATTACCGGCACCGTGACTTCGCCCGCCGGGGAGAGCCACGACGCACGCACATCGCTGACGCTGAGCAGCACACCGTTGGAAATCGACATCCAACAGATTGGCGGACATTGGCTGAAAGGGGAACCTCACCCGATGACTTTCAACGTGACGAACCTGAGCGGCGAGCCCGTGGAGACGGAGGTGGATTTCCGCATCTACCGGACGGACAAAACGTGGAACAGAGAGAAAAAGACACTGGTACACGAAGGGACTACCGCCTCGAACCGGGAACTAACGTTCGAATTCTTGGACAAATTCCCGTCGGCCTACTACCGGATTGAGGCCACCACAGCTTTGAGTGGCAAGAGGGATAGTGCGATGTGCACTGACGGTTTCATCCTCTACTCCGAAGAGGAGACGAAGGTGCCCTTGGGAACCACCGACTGGTTCCACTGCTTCAGCGAAGAGGTGAGCACCGACCAGCCCCTGCGCCTACAGTTCGGCACAAGGGAGAGGGATGCCTACATACTGATGGATGTCTTCTCGGCATACAAGCGTATCGACAGCCGCCGCTTCTACCTGAGCGACACGGTGCAGACTTTTACCTTCGACTACCTGCCCAAGTATGGCAATGCGATGCACGTCAGCGTGATGTACGTGAAGGATGGAAAGATACAAAACTACTCCAGAAGCATCAAGAAGAAAGTGCCCCAAAAGAAGTTGGAACTGAAGTGGGCGACCTTCCGCGACCGACTGACACCAGGCGCCCGTGAGGAATGGACGCTGACGGTGAACCACCCCGACGGCACACCGGCCGATGCCGAACTGTTGGCCTCGATGTACGACACTTCGCTCGACCAACTGGGCCGTCAACGGCCGTGGGGATTCGGAGTCAGTTTTCCCCGCAACACGTATGCTCCCCTTTGGTGGAACGACCTCGGACGACGCTATCTTTCGACACGCATCACCTTCGACCTGCTGACGAAGAATGTACCCGGCCAATGGAAATACGACGACGTGGCGGAACGATACTACAACTTTAACCTGGCAATCTTCCGCAAGTATGCCGAAAAAGAGGCTGTCATGGCAAGCGGAGACAACGGAGTCTTTGCCGTTACAGGCGTAGATCACAGTTTGCAAGGACGAATAGCGGGACTGGACGCTACCACAAGGTCCAAAGCCATCGGACAGATGAACGGCATAGAGACCGCGAGCTTGGAAGAGGAGACTATTACCGCCGCCATGGAGAACTTTCAAGCAGCAACGACTCCACCCGAAACCCTGCCCGAGGGAATGAAGTTGCGCGAAAACTTTACCGAGACGGCCTTCTTCCAGCCCCACCTGCGCACCGACTCGGCGGGACGGGTGAAGGTGAGCTTCACACTGCCTGACAACCTGACGCGCTGGCACTTCCGCGCCTTGGCACACACCAAGCAGATGGACTATGGCACGTTGGACGACTATGCGACGGCACAACGCGAGTTCATGGTGCAGCCCAACCTGCCACGCTTTGTCCGCGTGGGTGACGAGACAACCGTAAGCGCCACCCTCAGCAACCTGTCGGAGAAGCGCATCAAGGGCACCGCCCGAATGGAACTGATTGACCCCGTGACGGAGCGGGTAATACTGACCCGCAAGGCCAAGTTCGACACACAGGCTGGTAAGACGGCCACAGTGATTTTCGCCTTCACGGTGAAGAACACCGACACTCCCCTACCCGTCTGCCGCATCGTGGCCGACGGAGGTAAGTTCAGCGACGGCGAGCAACGCTACCTGCCCGTGCTGACCGACAAGGTGTGGGTGACCGAAAGCCAGCCCCTGATGGTGAACGGACCGGGAAAGGTGACCGAACAGCTCGACCACCTCTTCAACCACCACAGCCCGACGGCCACGAACCAGCGGCTGACCGTGGAGCTGACGGGCAATCCCGCTTGGCTGGCCATACAGGCCCTGCCCACCGTGGCGACTCCCACCGAGGAAGACGCCTTCTCGTGGGCAACGGCATGGTATGCCCACAGCGTGGCCTCACACATCGCCCAATCGCAACCTAAAATCAAGGCTGTGTTCGACAGTTGGCTGGCTGAGGGCAGCAACGAAGAGGCCCTGTGGAGCAACCTGCAAAAGAACGAGGAGTTGAAAACCATTTTATTAAAGGAAACACCGTGGGTGACTGAAGCCACGAACGAGGCAGCACAGAAGCTGCAGTTGGCCCGGCTGTTCGACAAGGCCAACACCCGGCAACGTATCGAAGGATATTTGCAAAAGTTAGCCTCCCTCCAAAAGGAAGAGGGCGGATGGAGCTGGTACAAAGGGATGAAGAGCAGCCGCTACGTGACGACCTACATACTGGAGCTGATGGAGCGGGCCAACTACCTGACGGGCGACGAGCAAGGCGTTGAGTCACACCGCATGATGGAACGGGCGGCAAACTTCCTCAACCAAGAACTGACGGAGGAATACGAACGGCTGCTGAAAAGGGAAAAGGAGGGACAAGAGGTTTGCCCGTCGGAACTGGCACTGACCTACCTGTGCAGCCAAGCACTGAATGGCAAGAAGCTCGACAAGGAGATACAGAAGATGGCTGACTACATGGTGAGACTTCTGCCCAAGCAGATGCACACCCTGACGCCTTACGGCAAAGCCAAAGCCTCTATCCTGCTGAAGCAATACGGTCTGACGGAGGAGGCCGACAGATTCCTCACGTCGCTGAAGGAATACACTACCTACACTCTGCAGATGGGACGTTTCTTCGACAATCCCTCCGCCATCTTCGGCTGGCGCAACCAACGCATCCCCACCCAAGTGGCCGCCATCGAAGCATTGACCTTTGCCAGAGGCGACAGCCTCGCTGTGGAACAGATGAAACAATGGCTGCTCATCCAGAAACAGACACAGCACTGGGGCAACCCACTGAGCACCGTGGATGCAGTGCACGCCCTGCTGATGAGAGGAGCCGACCTGCTGAGCACCGAGCAAAGCACGACACTGAAATTGGACGGAAAGGCGGTGACCTCTGCCGTTCTTCCCCCCCCGGGACTGGACTACCTGAAACGCAGCTACACCACCGACGAACTGAAGCGCCTGCCCCGCGAAGCCGGCATAGAGAAGAACCATCCGGGCCTTGCTTGGGGAGCCGTCTATGCCCAATACTTAGAGGATATGGACCGCACGACCTCCACCTACACCGGCCGCACGGCTACGGAACATGGGCAAACCCTTGACCAACCGCTCAGCATCGAACGCACGTGGATGGTGGAACGCACCGTAAATGGACAGATGAGCTGGGTACCCGTCACGGATGAAACAGTGTTACACGTGAGCGACCGGGTAATGTCGCAGCTGACCATCCGCGCCGACCGCGCCATGGACTTTGTGCAAGTGAAGGACAGCCGTGCCGCCTGCACCGAACCCGTCAGCGTGGCCTCAGGCTATCGCCACGAGGGAGGCATCGGCCTTTACCGCTCGGTGAAGGATGCCGCCACGCTCTACTTCATCGACCATCTGCCCAAGGGAACTTACACCCTTGAACAAACTTTCCGCATCGACCGCACCGGCCACTACCAAGCCGGACTTGCCACCGTGCAATGCGCCTATGCCCCCGAGTTCGTGGGGCACACGGGCGGTCTCTTACTGAACGTGGAATAGACACAACTATATAGCAAAAGCGGATTATGCCGTTCTGCATGGATTCTGTTCCTCCATCCATGCAAGCGCATAATCCGCTTTTGTATTGAATCTAAGAAATCTTAGTTGTTCGGGCGGCTGTAATTAGGAGCCTCGCTGGTGATGGCAACATCGTGGGGATGACTTTCCATCACACCGGCGTTGGTAATGCGGGTAAACTTGGCATCGTGCAACTTCTCGATGTTGGCCGCGCCACAGTAACCCATACCGGAACGAAGACCACCAACAAGCTGATAGATAACTTCGTAAAGAGTTCCCTTATAAGGTACGCGGGCTGCAATACCCTCGGGAACGAGTTTCTTCACCTCGGTAACACCTCCCTGGAAGTAACGGTCAGCCGAACCGTGCTCCATGGCTTCGAGGGAACCCATACCACGATAGGACTTGAACTTACGGCCGTTGAAGATGATGGTGTCACCGGGAGCTTCTTCAGTGCCGGCAACAAGCGAACCAATCATCACGCTGTAGCCACCAGCCGCCAATGCCTTCACCACATCGCCCGAATAACGGAGTCCGCCATCAGCAATGAGGGGCACACCGGTTCCTTCCAACGCTTTGGCCACTTCGTACACAGCCGACAACTGGGGCACACCCACACCGGCCACGACACGAGTAGTACAGATAGAACCCGGACCGATACCAACCTTTACAGCATCAGCACCGGCCTCGACCAACATTTTGGCCGCTTCGCCGGTAGCAATGTTACCTACCACAATATCAATGTCAGGAAAACGTTTTTTGGCTTCTTTCAGTTTCTCAATCACGCCTTTGGAGTGTCCGTGAGCCGTATCAATGACGATAGCATCCGCTCCGGCATCGACCAACGCTTGCATACGGTCGAATGTGTCGGCTGTAACACCTACACCGGCAGCCACACGCAGACGCCCCTTACTATCCTTGCAAGCCATGGGTTTATCCTTGGCCTTGGTGATATCCTTATAGGTAATCAATCCCACCAACTTGCCTTCGGAATCTACCACGGGAAGTTTCTCAATCTTGTTCTCTTGCAGAATCTGCGACGCGGTCTCCATATCGGTACCCTGCTGGGTAGTGATGATGTGCTCGCAAGTCATCACCTCGTCGATATGTTTGTCGAGGTCGCGCTCGAAACGGAGGTCGCGATTGGTCACAATACCCACAAGATGCTTGTCATCGTCCACCACGGGAATACCACCGATGTGATACTCAGACATGAGAGCAAGGGCATCCTTCACGGTAGAACCGCGCTTGATGGTAATGGGGTCGTAAATCATACCGTTTTCGGCACGCTTGACGATGGCTACCTGACGAGCCTGCTCCTCGATGGACATATTCTTATGGATAACACCTATGCCACCCTCGCGGGCAATGGCAATAGCCATCTTGGCCTCGGTGACGGTGTCCATAGCAGCTGTCACAAAAGGAATCTTCAACTCAATGTTGCGTGAAAACTTGGTAGAAAGCTCTACCGTACGGGGCAATACTTCAGAGTAAGCGGGAATCAACAATACATCGTCGTACGTCAATCCGTCCATTACGATTTTATCTGCAATAAATGACATAGGTTATAATGCTTTTAAAATTTATTGCGTGCAAATTTACGCATTTTCTTGGATTAACACAAAGAAAGCGGAAGAAAACAATAAATTTTAGGCACGGATTACACGGATTACACGGATTTTTATCCAAATAATCCGCGATTGCCGTACAAACCGTGCCTAAATAATTTATAAAATAAACCTTTTATCAGTTTGCCATCTCGGAGATGAACTTGATGCGCACGAGACGGATTTCATCTTCAGTATAATCATCGCCCAACTCATCAAAAGCCTCATCAAGGCTGTCGGTGGTAGATTCCTTAAAGTAGTCGTAGATGTCATCCAAATGGTCTTCGTCCATTACCTCATCGAGGAAGTAATCAATATTCAGTTTGGTACCCGAATAGACGATGGCTTCCACTTCGTCGAGCAATTCACAAAAGTCGATACCCTTGGCTACAGCAATATCGTCAAGAGCCACCTTGCGGTCGATGCTTTGAATGATGGACACCTTCAGTTTGGACTTGTTGGCCACGGTACGCACGCGCAGGTCTTCGGGGCGCTCAATTTCATTTTCGTCACAATGACGCTTGATAAGGCGACAGAACTCCTCTCCGTAGCGTTTTGCCTTACCGGCTCCGACACCGGGAATGTTCTGAAGTTCTTCCAACGTCACAGGATAAATGGTAGCCATCGCTTCGAGCGAAGGATCTTGGAATATAACGTAAGGGGGCACTTCCAACTGCTTGGAAAGCTTCTTGCGAAGGTCCTTCAACATAGAATACAAAGCCGGATCGACGGCACACGAACCTCCACCACGCAAAGGAGTCTCTTCTTCCTCTTCGTTGAAGTCGTTGTCTTCGGTAATCTTGAAGGACTTGGGTGACTTGAGGAACTTGCGTCCGTCGGCTGTCACCTTCAACAAGCCATAATTCTCTACTTCCTTATTCAAATAACCGGCAATCAGAGCCTGACGAATGACTGCATTCCAATGCTTGTCCTCTTCGCCCATACCTGAGCCAAAGATTTCCAGTTCGTCGTGCTTCTGAGCCACCACTTCGGTAGTCTCTTTACCGAGCAATACATCTATAATATGATTTGTCTTGAAATTCTCTTTTACAGCCAAGATAGTCTCTATCACGGCACACAATGATTCTTTTGCTTCCACTTGTTTTTTGGGATTTAAACAGTTGTCACAATTTCCACAATTCGCCTCTGAATAGACTTCACCAAAGTAGTGAAGCAGCAATTTTCTACGGCATACAGAAGACTCGGCATAAGCAGCCGTCTCCTGCAACAGTTGGCGGCCTATGTCCTGTTCGGCAACAGGCTTTCCTTCCATGAACTTTTCAAGTTTCTGAAGGTCTTTGTTTGAGTAGAAAGTCAAGCAGACGCCCTCTCCCCCATCGCGCCCCGCACGTCCGGTTTCCTGGTAATATCCCTCCAGACTCTTGGGGATGTCGTAGTGGATGACATAGCGCACATCGGGCTTGTCGATACCCATACCGAAAGCGATGGTGGCCACAATGACATCAAGTTGCTCCATCAGGAAGTCGTCCTGAGTGCTTGAGCGGGTAGCGGAATCCATACCGGCATGATAGGCCCGTGCATTGATGTCATTGGCTTGTAGGATTTCGGCCAATTCTTCCACTTTCTTACGGCTGAGGCAATAGATGATGCCCGACTTACCTAGATTGGCCTTGATATACTTGATGATTTCCTTGTCTATATTCTTTGTTTTGGGGCGCACCTCGTAATAAAGGTTCGGACGATTGAAAGAAGACTTGAATTCCTTGGCATCCACCATCCCCAAGTTCTTCTTGATGTCGCCACGCACCTTATCGGTAGCCGTAGCCGTGAGGGCAATCAGCGGAGCTTTACCGATTTCGTTGATAATGGGACGGATACGGCGATATTCGGGACGAAAGTCGTGTCCCCATTCCGAAATACAATGCGCCTCGTCCACAGCATAGAAGGAAATCTTGATTGAACGCAGGAACTCCACATTCTCCTCCTTCGTCAACGACTCGGGTGCCACGTAAAGCAATTTGGTCTTTCCGCTCAGGATATCGGACTTCACCATATCAATGGCCGCTTTGTTGAGCGACGAATTGATAAAATGAGCCAATCCGTCCTCTTCACTCATATTACGCACAGCATCCACCTGATTCTTCATCAAGGCTATCAAGGGAGAGATGACAATGGCCGTTCCCTCCATAAGCAGGGAAGGCAACTGATAGCACAAGGACTTGCCACCACCAGTGGGCATCAATACAAAGGTATCGTTCCCATCGAGCAGATTGCGGATAATAGCCTCCTGATCACCTTTAAAGGTGTCAAACCCGAAATACTTCTTCAAACACTCCGTTAAATTTATCTTTTCAGCCATACGAATACGGTTTATTGTATTTTACATAGAAAGCCCCCGTGTCGAGTTGCGAGAAAACAAAGCTATAAACAATTTCTCAAACTACCATATTTTTTCTTCTTTTTTTTCAAAAAAAAGGAAGAAAGCCTTGTTTTTGCCCCTTTACACGCTCTGCAAACGCGACAAATTGGCCTTACCGAGCTGTTTTTTTGCATATTCGAGCGTCACCTCATACTCCTTTGTATCCGAATCAGAAGGCAACTCAAACATGATGTCCATCATGATAGTTTCCACTATCGAACGCAAGCCACGCGCACCCAGTTTGTATTCCACCGCTTTGTCCACGATGAACTCAAACACCTCAGGTTGGAAGGTGAGCGTCACCTTATCCATCTCGAAGAGCTTTACATACTGCTTGATGATGGAGTTCTTCGGCTCGGTAAGGATACTGCGAAGCGCGTCTCTGTCCAACGGATTGAGATAAGTGAGCACCGGCAGACGACCGATTATTTCGGGAATCAGGCCGAATGACTTCAAGTCTTGCGGAGCAATGTATTGCATCATGTTGTTCTTGTCTATTTTATGGGTATTGCCCACGGCATTATACCCCACAACATGGGTGTTCAAGCGCTGGGCAATCTTCTTTTCAATGCCATCGAACGCACCGCCACAGATGAAGAGGATATTCTTCGTGTTGACGGGTATCATCTTCTGGTCGGGATGCTTACGTCCGCCCTGAGGGGGCACATTCACCACCGATCCTTCGAGCAGTTTGAGCAGACCTTGTTGCACTCCTTCGCCACTCACATCACGGGTAATGGAAGGGTTATCGCTCTTGCGGGCAATCTTGTCGATCTCGTCGATGAAGACAATTCCCTTCTCGGCCTCCTCCACATTGTAGTCGGCCACCTGGAGCAAGCGGGTGAGAATGCTCTCAATGTCCTCGCCCACATAACCGGCCTCGGTGAGCACCGTAGCATCCACAATGGTGAAGGGAACATCCAACAACTTGGCAATAGTCCGCGCCAAGAGGGTTTTTCCCGTACCGGTACTTCCCACCATAATTATATTAGATTTCTCAATCTCCACCTCGTCGGCACTTTCGGACTGCTTCAACCGTTTGTAGTGGTTGTACACCGACACGGAAAGAAACCTCTTGGCATCATCCTGACCAATAACGTACTGATCAAGGAAATCTTTTATCTCCTTTGGCTTGGGAAGTTTTTTTTCCTTACCTGAAAGATTTTTTTTCCCCGTACTGCGCAAAAATTCTTTGGTTATCTCCACGGCTTGCTCGGCGCATTCATTACAAATGAATCCGTCCATACCACTGATGAGAAGTGCCACTTCACCATCAGTCCGTCCGCAAAAACTACATTTTCTTTTTACCTTTCCTGCCATATCTTACTTTTTGCGCATCAACACTTCATCAATCATACCATACTCCTTGGCCTCGGTTGCGGTCATCCAATAGTCGCGGTCAGAGTCGGCCCACACCTTGTCAAAATCCGTATGCGAGTGCTCTGCAATGATCGTATAGAGTTCCTTTTTCAACTTCTGGATTTCACGAGCCGTAATCTCGATGTCAGAAGCCTGCCCTTGTGCACCGCCCATCGGTTGGTGAATCATCACACGGGAGTGAGGAAGCGCCGAACGTTTTCCTTCAGTACCGGCCACCAGCAATACGGCAGCCATCGAAGCAGCCATTCCCGTACAGATGGTAGCCACATCGCTATTGATAAACTGCATGGTGTCATAAATGCCCAATCCGGCAGACACCGAGCCACCGGGAGAGTTGATATAAATAGAAATGTCTTTACCCGAATCTACCGAGTCGAGATAGAGCAACTGGGCCTGCAGGGTGTTGGCCGTGTAGTCATCAACCTGTGTACCGAGGAAAATGATGCGGTCCATCATCAGGCGGGAGAAGACATCAAGCTGAGTCACATTCAGCTGACGTTCTTCCAAGATATAGGGATTCAAATAACCAGCTTGCGAACGAATCACATCATCAAATACCATACTGTTCATTCCCAAGTGCTTAGTGGCATACTTTCTAAAATCGTCCATCATAAGATTTGTCCTTTATTAAATTATTATTCTATTCCTTTCTCCACAGAGAAAAGAGAGGCCTCCGGCATCTCGTATTTCTGACAAGCAAAAATACAAAAAAAACACACCCGAGACCTCCCTTTTAGGAAGTTTTAGCAATTCTTGCTATTTTCTCTTATTGGAACATCTTGTTGAAGTCATCCAACGAGATGCTCTTTTCGTCCAAAGAAATCTGTTCTTTCAATGCTACTGCCAGTTTCGATTCGATAGCACGGTTTACGAGGCCGTCCACGTTCTCCTTCTTCTTCAGCATCTCCTTCGCATAGTTCTCCAGCATCTCTTCGGGCACATTCATCATGCCATACTGGGCAAACTGAGCGCGAGTGGCACCCTTGGCCATGTTCATCACATCGTCGTTATCAATCTTGATACCGTTCTTACTTACCAACTCTTCCTTGATAAGATGCCAAGTCAGCTCTTCGATGCTCTTGTCGTAATTCTCGTTCACAAACTCTTCGCCCTTCTCCTCGTTGTTCATCAACATGATGCGCTTGAGCAGTGCGTCGGGGAACTCCAGTTTGCCTACCTTATTAGTAAGGTACTCGCGTACATCTATTAAGAATTTATAGTCGCTATCGGGAGCGAACTGTGCCTGCAGGCTCTCCTTCACCTTGGCGCGGAATTCCTCTTCGCTCTTCACCACACCTTCGCCATACACCTGGTCGAAGATTTCCTGAGAAAGCTCAGCAGCTACGAAACGAGTGATTTCCTCAACCTGAAAGCTGAAGTTACCAGCATGTGCAGCCACCTCCTCCTTCTGAATCTTCAGCAAAGAGGCCAACTCCACTTCGCTACCGTCGTAAGCGGCATTGGGATTGAACACGAGTACATCGTTCACCTTAGCGCTGGCGAATACAGCCTTCTGTTCATCGTTCTTCATGTATGAGGGCATCATCACGGCACCTTCCACCTGAATACCACCTTCCTTGGTGCTACCGTTCTCGTCAAGCTCAGCCAAAAGGCCCTTCAACATGTCGTTGTCCTGATAAGCGTCAACCTTCTCGTACTTGCCGGCACGCTGGGTGTACATACCAATCTGGCGCTCTACGATTTCGTCGTTCACGTCGATGTTGTAGTAAACCACCTTGTCGTCCTTGCCAAGGTTCAGTTCAAACTCGGGAGCCAAAGCAATGTCGAACACAAACTCGATATCGTCCTGAGCGGCAATGTCAATAGCTTGTCCCTCTACGGGCAGAGGCTCGCCCAACATGTTCACCTTGTTTTCTCTCAAGTATTCGTAAACCTTCTCCTGCAAAAGTTTGTTTACCTCTTCAGCCTTTACGGCAGTTCCGTATTGCTTCTTGATGATTCCCATGGGAACCATACCCGGGCGGAAACCGGGCATATTGGCCTTCTGACGGAAGGTCTTCAATGATTTTTCTACTTTTTCCTGATAATCTGCTTTCTCAAGCTTCACGGTGAGCTTTGCGCTCACTTTGCCAACGTTTTGCAATGAAATGTCCATTTCTGACAATTTTATTTTTTAATAAATTACTAATATTCTCTCTATTCTCCTTCCAAAGAGAAGACACCAAAGGTGCTTATCTTGAATTTGAGGGTGCAAAATTAGTGTTAATCTTTCAAATAACAAATTCAAGAGGCTAAAAAAGCATTAAATCCGTTGCTTTTATCCGCTTATGTGGCACGAAAGTGCTCATCTTTCTTCCAATTGAAAATCTTTTCGGCGCAAAACGAAGCTGTTGCTAAGGTACTTTGCACGCACGATAGGATTCTCGGCCAACTCCTCAGGCGACCCCTGAAAAAGAATCTTTCCTTCGAAAAGCATGTAAGCACGGTCGGTGATGCTGAGTGTCTCGCCCACATTGTGGTCGGTAATCAGGATACCGATGTTTTTGTCCTTCAGTTTCCACACGATATGTTGGATATCCTCCACGGCTATGGGGTCCACGCCGGCAAACGGCTCATCCAGCATGATAAACTTGGGATTGATGGCCAGACAACGGGCAATCTCCGTACGGCGGCGCTCACCACCCGAAAGCTGGTCACCCAGATTCTTGCGCACCTTCTGCAAACGGAACTCAGCTATCAGACTCTCCAACTTTTCCTTCTGATACTCTTTTGTCGTGGGGGTCATCTCCAAGACAGAAGCTATATTGTCTTCCACACTCATCTTGCGGAAGACCGAAGCCTCCTGCGCCAGATAAGCAATACCGTTCTGTGCCCGCTTGTACACGGGAAACTTCGTTATCTCCAGGTCGTTCAGATAGATGTGTCCCTCGTTGGGCACCACCAAGCCCGTGGTCATATAGAACGATGTAGTCTTGCCCGCCCCGTTAGGTCCTAACAATCCTACAATCTCTCCCTGCTTCACATTGAACGAAGCATGATTCACCACGGTACGCTTGCCATATCGTTTCACCAACCCCTCCGAGCGGAGCACCATCTGGTCTTCCGACCACGTAGGAACTTCCTGAGAAACGGTGTTCACATTTTCCTCTGCACTGTTCATTTCTGTCATATATTCAGATTTTGGGTACAAAAGTACGAAAAAATCTCATTAAAAAAGGTTATTAAAGGAATAATCTACTTAAAGAATGTATCATTTATCGGCTGAAAAGAGTTACCTTTGCAGAAAATAACAAACCAAAGACATGTTTTTCATCAAACCATTACACACTTTCGGGAATTATCTGATGCTGATGGGCAAGGTTTTTGCCCGTCCCGAGCGTATGAAAAGTTTCTTCAAGCAATATTTCAAGGAGATGTCGCAATTGGGCGTTGACTCCATCGGCATTGTCCTGCTCATTTCGTTCTTCATCGGAGCCGTCATCTGCATCCAAATCAAGTTGAACATCCAAAGTCCCTGGATGCCCCGCTTCGTCACGGGTTACACCACCCGCGAAATCATGCTGCTCGAGTTCTCATCAGCCATCATGTGTCTCATCCTGGCCGGCAAGGTGGGCAGTAACATCGCTTCCGAGCTGGGCACCATGCGCGTCACCCAACAGATTGATGCGCTCGAGATAATGGGTGTCAACTCGGCCAACTTCCTCATCTTGCCCAAGATTGCCGGACTCGTCACCATGATTCCTTTCCTCGTCACCTTCAGCATCGGTGCGGGCATCATCGGTGCCTACGCCACGGGATGGTTTGCCGACATCATCAATCCCGAAGACCTCACCTACGGTCTCCAATATGAATTCAACGAGTGGTTCGTCTGGTACGGCATCATCAAGAGTTTCTTCTTTGCCTTCATCATCGCCAGCGTCTCCTCCTTCTACGGCTACACCGTCGAGGGCGGCTCCATCGAAGTGGGCAAGGCCAGCACCGATGCCGTGGTACACAGCAGCATACTTATTCTTTTCTCCGACCTTATCCTCACCCACCTGCTTTCTATATGATACAAGTAAACAACCTTTGCAAGTCGTTCGAAGACCGACAAGTGCTGAAGGACATCAGCACCACTTTTGAAAACGGGAAAACCAACCTCATCATCGGACAGAGCGGAAGCGGAAAGACGGTGCTGATGAAGTGCATCGTTGGCCTGCTCACTCCCGAGGAGGGCAGTATTCTCTACGACGGACGCGACTTTGTGGGCATGAAGAAGAAGGAAAAGAAACTCCTGCGCCGCGAGATGGGCATGATTTTCCAAAGCGCCGCCCTCTTTGACTCCATGAGCGTATTGGAAAACGTCATGTTTCCTCTCGACATGTTCTCCAACGACACCTACCGCGACCGTGTGCGTCGCGCCCAATTCTGCCTCGACCGTGTGAACCTCATCGACGCACAAGAGAAATACCCCGGCGAAATCAGTGGCGGTATGCAGAAGCGCGTAGCCATTGCCCGCGCCATCGCGCTCAACCCCAAGTACCTTTTCTGCGACGAGCCGAACAGCGGACTCGACCCCAAGACGTCGCTCGTCATCGACGACCTTATCCACAGCATCACCGAGGAGTACAACATGACCACCATCATCAACACCCACGACATGAACTCCGTCATGGGCATCGGAGACAAAATCTCCTTCATCTTCGAAGGGCACAAGGAGTGGGAAGGCACCAAGGACGATGTCTTCACCTCCACCAACGAACGACTCAACAACTTTATCTTCGCCAGCGACCTGCTCCGCAAGGTAAAGGAGGTGGAAGTGAGCAACATTGAGGGGTAAAAAAACAAAGGGCAACAGCATCAAAACGACACGTAGGGTTCCAAACGCTCCAGTTGGTCGTGGGTGAACTCTTCGTAGAGGGAGAGCTGGTCAAGGGATTGCAAGGGGCCATGCAGTCGCTTGTGGCGGAGAATGACACGGGCTTGTCCGTAAGTCAGATAGGGATGGGCGGCCATTTCGTCGGCGGTGGCGTGATTAAGATTCAGCACGTTGCGTGGAGGGGTATTTATCGCAAACCAGCGGAGCACGGAGTCGGGCATACCATCAATCTCCATCAGTTGGCCGACGTTGCTATATCCGCCCAAGTGACCACGAAACTCCACGATGCGCCGCGCACGCCACGAGCCGATGCCAGGCACACGCTTGAGCAGAAGAGTGTCGGCGGTGTTCAAGTCGAGCACGGTGTCGGCGGAAAACTTTTCTACCCAATCGGGGAACCTTTCTTTGAGTGTCCGACGGGACAATGAATCGCCTCGCCTCCACGCCGTGCGACGATGTCCCTGCCGATGGCTTTGCCTGAGAGAGTCGGATCGAAAGGAGGAAACGCGACGAAAGTCCCTTTGCCGGGTGACCGAATCGCGGAAGCCTGCTACGGCACTGCTATCGGCCGGCACCACGGCATCCTCTTCATGGCCTTTGCCATCGGACTTCCACCAAAGGAGACACAGCCCACCCACTATCATCAAAGAGAGGACGAGGATAGCACGCCGGTCACCTTTCGGGAAGAAGAACCACTCTTTGTTCATCACCAAAGCCCCATCTCCTTGATGAATATCAGCGCAATGGCAATGGGGGCCAAGTATCGGAGAATGAAGATATAGACCTTGAAGAAGGACACTTTCAGACTGCCTTCGTTAGAGATTTCGTCCCACACGATGCGGCGGTCGAGATACCAACCGACAAAGATGGAGACAAGCATACCGCCCAAGGGGAGCATCACCTTGGAGGTGATTGTGTCGAGGAACTCAAAGAAGGTGAGTCCGAAAATCTTCACATCGGCCAACACGCCAAACGACAAGGCGGAAAGGACACCTAACAACGTGCAGAATAGGGTGACGTAGCGGGCGGCCTTCTTACGGGGCACCTTCCAGTCTTCGTTCACAAAAGCGGTGACCACCTCGTGCATGGAGATGGTGGAGGTGAAAGCGGCCAAAGCTAACAACACATAGAACATCAGCGAAAAGATGTAGGCCAAAAAGGGCACACTACCGAAGGCCATCTGGAAGACGTTGGGCAGGGTGATGAAGAGCAACGAGGGGCCTGCATCGGGCGAAACGCCTACGCTGAAGGCGGCGGGGAAGATGATAAGACCGGCGGTGATGGCCACCAGCGTGTCAATCACGCCCACGCTCATGGCCGTCTTCGACAGGTTGGCATCCTTGCTGAAGTAAGAGGCGTAGGTAGAGAGGCATCCCAAACCGAGGCTGAGCGAGAAGAAGGCTTGTCCCATGGCGGCAAGGAAAGCACTGGGAGTGACTTCGCTGAAGTCAGGTTTCAACAGAAACTCCAACCCTTTCTCCGAATTGGGGAGCATGATGGAGCAAACGGCCAATACCACGATGAAGATGAAGAGCATGGGCATCATGATTTTGGCCGATTTCTCGATTCCCTCCTTCACTCCTTTGATGATGACCCAATGTGTCATGAACATGAACACCGCCATCCACAGCACCGAGTGCCACGGATTGGCCGAGAAGTCGGCAAAGAATTGGGTGTAGTCGCCCGAGCTCATACCGGCAAAACCGTTAACGAGCGATTGCCAGGTATATTCCAGCGTCCAACCGGCCACCACCGAATAGTAACTGAGGATGAGGAATCCGGCCAACACCCCCATGTAGCCCACACCTCGCCACGGAGTACCCGGTGCCAACACCTTGTAGGCTCCGGCCGTATTGGCACGCGAGCGACGACCGACGGTGAACTCGGCAATCATGATGGGAAGTCCCATCAGTACGATGCAAAACAGATAAATAAGGATGAAGGCCGCACCGCCATGATTACCCGTCTCGTAGGGGAACCGCCAAATGTTTCCCAAGCCTACGGCCGAGCCGGCGGCGGCAAGGATGGCACCTATCTTACTTCCGAAATTCACTCTGTTCTGCTTTGTTTCCATATCTGTTTATTGTTTATTAGTCATTGAAAGGCGCAAAAATACAAAACTTTTTTCTACTTTTGCGGCAAATTAACTATCATTCTTTGGTATGAGACATTATTTTAGCAATTATAAGTTTTCTTTATTGGTTGTAGGGGTCATCCTCTACCTGTCGTTCTTCACTCCACCCAAGACGGAGTTGGACACGGTGACGAACATCGACAAGTTGGCCCACATCTGCATGTACGGTGGCCTGTGTTCCGTCCTTTGGATAGAGTACTTGCGCACCCACGCAGCCATCAACCGCCTGCGCACACTCATCGGAGCCGTGGTGCTTCCCATCTTGTTAAGCGGTGTGATTGAACTGTTGCAGGAATACGCCACCACCAACCGTAGCGGCGATTGGGCGGACATGATAGCCAACAGCATCGGTGCCCTGCCGGCCGCCATCGCCGGCTATCGGATATGGCCCCGCTGGATTAAGCCAAAGATGTAATCAGTTTACAAAGTCCTTGAACAACTCCTGCAAACGGCGGCGGGTGTTGAAGATACGGCTCTTGACGGTTCCCATCGGCAGATTCTGCATCTCAGCAATCTCGCGATACTTGTATCCCATCACAAAAAAGGAGAACGTCCGCCTCTCATCCTGCGGGACGGATTTGAACAGCCGGTTGATTTCGCGGTTTCCGTTGATGTCACAAGAAAAGTTATCGACCGCCAGCCTTTCATTCCACATGGTAGAATTAAGGTCTTCGGGCAAGGGTTCGAACAAGCTTGCCCGATGTTCGAGCCGACGCGTGTGGCTGATAAAGGTGTTATGCATGATGGTGTACATCCATCCCTTGAAATTGGTATTTTCCCTAAACAGGTGCATACTTGTCAATGCTTTCAACGATGTTTCCTGCAAGAGGTCGCAAGCATCGTCATAGTCAGCCGCCAAGCTGAATGCGTATCGCCACATGTCACCTTGGAGCTCCACCAATCTGTTTCTGAATTCCGTTGCACTCATCTGTTTTTACCATTGTCATTTATGCACGGCAAAATTACAACGAACGCAACAGAAGGGAAGGGAAAAGCTGTCAACATAGGAGGGAAAAACTGTCAAAAAAGGCATTTTTACCCCTTAAAGTTCCCCTTTTTAGCATTTTTCTGTCACGAAGGTTTCCATGCCTTATAGGGATTCACCGTCAGGCTGGCGTTATAGTACCGGCGGTCGCCCGTCACCTCACGGCCAAGGAAGGGCGGACGGGCAAAAGGTTCGTCGGCCGACTCCAGTTCCACCTCGGCAATGACGAGGCCGGCATTGTCGCCAAAGAACTCGTCCACCTCGAAGGTATGTCCTTCGTAGGGCACCAGGTAGCGCACCTTGTCGATACCCCCCTCCTGACAGAGGTGCATCAGTTCGAGAGCCTCCTCCAAAGGAATCTCGTGTTCCCATTCGTAGCGACTGATGCCCCCGTCGGGCGAAGGCCCTTTGATAGTGAGAAATCCCTTTTCGCCACGAATGCGGACACGCACCGTACGGCCGCTTGCGCGACAGATGTAGCCCTGCACAATACGGCTGAAGGATGAAGCCATCTGTTTGTAGCCTTCATCCTTCACCAAGAACTTACGTTCGATTTCTTGAGACATACCTTTTTTTTTACAAAACCGAAGCCCACGCTATGCCGACCAAAGCCAACACTCCGAAGCCGATGAACAACCATTTCATCACCTTCTTTGCCTGTTCTTCCTGACGCTGCTCGCGGCGCTCCTGGCGCTGCATCTTTCTGTTCTTTCCCATGATTGTTATTTTTTAGTTAATGTTTTTCATCACTCTCCCTCTCCGGCAAACTCCATCAGGTAGGCTTTGATGAATCCGTCAATCTTGCCGTCCATCACACCGCCCACGTCGCTCGTCTGCCAGTTGGTACGGTGGTCCTTCACACGGCGGTCATCGAAGACGTAGGAGCGTATCTGAGAGCCCCACTCAATCTTCATCTTTCCGGCTTCCACCTTAGCCTGCTCGGCCATTCGATGCTCCAACTCCTTGTTGTAGAGGATGGAGCGCAACTGACGCATGGCATTCTCCTTGTTCTTGGGTTGGTCGCGCGTCTCGGTGTTTTCGATGAGGATTTCCTCCTCCTCGCCCGTGTAGGGGTCTTTGTACTGATAGCGGAGGCGCACACCGGACTCCACTTTGTTCACATTCTGACCTCCGGCACCACCCGAACGGAAGGTATCCCACGAAATGCGGGCCGTCTCCACCACCACTTCGATGGAGTCATCGACCAGCGGAGTGACGAACACCGAAGCAAACGATGTCATGCGCTTGCCCTGGGCGTTGTAGGGGCTTACGCGGACAAGGCGGTGCACACCGTTTTCACCCTTCAAGTAGCCGTAGGCATAGGAGCCTTGGATTTCCATCGTCACCGTCTTGATGCCTGCCTCGTCACCGTCCAGCAAGTTACTGATGGCCAGCTTGTAGCCATTCTGCTCGGCGTAGCGCATATACATTCGCATGAGCATACTTGCCCAGTCCTGCGCCTCAGTTCCTCCGGCACCCGAGTTTATCTTCAGCACGCAATCCATCTGGTCGGCCTCCTGGCGCAGCATATTCTTCAGCTCCAGTGCCTCCACGGCCTCGATGGCTTTGGCGTATGCCTCGTCCACCTCCTCCTCAGTCACCAGCTCGTCCTTGCAGAAGTCGAAGGCCAGCTCCAGCTCGTCGGCCAGGGTCTTCACCTCCTTGTAGCCGTCAATCCAAGCCTGCAGACCCTTCACTTTCTTCATCTGTGCTTCGGCCTTTTTGGCATCGTCCCAGAATCCGGGAGCCTGTGTGCGGAGCTGTTCCTCCTCCACCTGTATCAGTTTGGCTTCAATGTCGAGGTAGCGGTTCAGTGCCTCGGTGCGTGTCTTTACGTCTTTCAGTTGTTCGATTGTTATCATTGCTCAATTTTCGTTTCAGTCTGCAAAGGTAGTGCAAACTGAGCGAAGGACAAAATAAATGCTGATTTATTTTTCATTCCGAGGTGCAGCCTAAGGGTGTGCATAACCAACTTTTCAGGCGCAGACAACGCGGAAATTCTGTCAGTTGTCCGAAGAGAATCCATCAGCTGACAGCCAGCCGGCGGACACCGACAAAAATGCGACCAGCTTTTACCGAAATGCGACTTGCTTTTCAGATTTTTCAACTTGCATTTCGGATTTTTCGACCGGCTTTTTCAAAAGAAAAAAGAGAATCTCCCCTCCTCATCGGCGAAGCCTCTCCTCCCTCCCTTCTCCTCCCTTTTTGGGAGAAGGGGGTTAGGGGGGGGGAAGAGGTTATTTTATTCTTTTCTCTTTTCTTCTTTTCTGATTTCTTCTCTTTTCCACTCTTTCCCTCTACCCCCTTTCCCTCCTCCCCTCCTCCTTGATCGGCAGACTGATTCTAAATAAGGTCGACACATTCCGTCTCCTGCATCCAGGCATGCCATCTAAATAAACATCAAAAAAAGTACTCTTTTTTGTTTTTTTGCAATTAAATGGTTATCTTTGCACCCTAATTATGAAACAAATTGAACCAATTATGAAGAGGGGGATTGTAAGCATACTGATTCTCAGTCTAATAGGATGCGCGGCATCCATACAGGAGAAACAAGAAATCACCATCACTACCAACGATACGGACGGACGCAAACTGATGCTCGTGCCCATGGGTAAAAATGCCGA